>JBGSIY010000849.1:0-2664 GCA_041742275.1 Pirellulaceae bacterium
CAGTGGCAATTTCGAATTGCCGGCGGTGCGTACCGGTTGGTCCGCTGGTGCTCCCCATCGCGCCGAACATGGCGTTTTGCAATCGGCCCTGTAGACCGGGCATCGCATCTTCATTGCGACGGGATCGGGTTGGATCTCCAGAAAATTTCTCTTGAAGATCCATCAAGCGGATTTGCAACGCGCGAATCTCAGTCCAGAGTTGCGGATCAACTTCAGCGGCCGATGAAACCAGTTGCTCCACGGCTGACAGACGTTCGCTGGCTTCGCTGGTCAATTGCGTGGCAGCGGATACAGCGTTGGCCAGCTTATTGACTTGTTTGCTGAAGTCCAATATTGCCACCCGATCGACCTCAGCGGTATCGCCAAAGGTAATCGGTTCGATTTCGAACTCGGTCGCCGGGATGACTTCCGTCACTTCACCCGCCACCATTTGTGACAGCGAGACCGTGTATTTGCCGGGTACAGCGATGGGGCCCGACCCGCCTCCGCGGCGACGTCCTCCCCCTGTTGCGGCGGCATGTCGGAAGTCCCAAGAAGTACGCACCATGCCTTTGCCGGTCGACGTCATTATTTTGCGAATGACATCGCCTTCCATGTTGCGGATCGTTAACCAGCGAGTCGGAGCGACTTCTCGATCTTCTGCTTTGAAATCTTCCCAACTGGGATAAGGGGCGTCTTTGCCACTGGCACTCAATTGGCGATCTTTCTTCTGACGATCGCCTTTGAGAGTTGTTAACTCTTCTTTCAAGTGAAACGTGAATGTCGTGCCAATTTCGGGATTAGGAGCGATGAAAAAATTCGCGCCCAAAAATGCCCGTCCATCAACACCCAACGGCGAAACTTCCTGAAACATCATCCCCGTTTTGATAGGAAACATGTGGTTTGTTTCCAGCAGTTCGGGTGTCAAATCACGGAGTGGTGAATAATCGTCCAATACGAAAAAGCCGCGACCAAACGAACCCAAAACCAAATCGTTCTCATTCCGCTGAATTTCGATATCTCGAATCGCTATCGTCGGTAGGCCACTTCGCAGTTGAATCCACTTGTCACCGCCATCGATAGTAAAGAAGCAACCGAATTCGGTGCCGCAGAATAGTAGTTTGGGATTTACATGATCTTGCTTCAAGGTATAAACGCTACCCCGTTCAGGCAGGTTTCCAGAAATTTCTTGCCAAGTCACACCGCGGTCAGTTGATTTGACAATATAGGGTTTGAAGTCTCCCCGTTTATGGTTGTTTACCGCAACATAGACTGTATTGGGATCAAACCGATCGGCTTCGATGTCGTTAATATAACCAAACTCAGGCACATCCAAAGATCCGAATTTCTCGACCTTTCTCCAGTTCTCTCCGCCGTCTTCACTGATCTGAACCAAACCGTCGTCCGTGCCGGCATAGAGCAAGCCTTCAACTACCGGCGATTCATCCAGTGCAACAATCGAACCGTACAGGGAAGTTGAGTTGTTTTTGGCAACCGAGTCCACACTCCAAACACGACCCATGACTTTCAACGTATTTCGGTCGATCTGTCGAGTGAGATCTGGGCTCACGGCCTCCCAGTTTTCGCCTCGATCATCGGTACGAAATAACATCTGTGCCGCAAAATAAACGCGGTGCGGGTTGTGGGGTGAAATCATGATGGCCGAGTCCCAATTCCAGCGCAGAGCGGGTCCGTCTTTCGCTTCTTGCGGCTTGATATCCACGCGTTCACCCGTTTTGCGGTTATAGCGAACTAAACCACCGTGTTGCCACTGGCTATAAATGGTATCGGGGTCTTCGGGATCCACGACAGGATCAAAACCATCACCAAACACCGTAATAAACCAATCGCTGTTGCGAATGCCGTGCGAGTTATTCGTACGCGAGGGGCCGCCTTGAGTCGCATTATCTTGCGTTCCGCCATAGACGAAATAGAAGGGCTTCTCGTTCGACAACGCAATTTTGTAGAATTGCGTGAGTGGCAAATTGGCTTTGAAATCATAGGTTTGACCTCGATCCCAAGTTTCATACAGTCCGCCGTCGCATCCAATCAACAAATGGTTTTCATTGTCAGGATCGATGATCATAGCGTGGTTGTCTACGTGTTTGTCGTTTTCACCTAATTGGGTGAAGGTGCGTCCACCATCCTCACTGACGCTATTATAAGTGTCGAGCATGTAGACTCGATCCACATTGTGAGGGCAGGCCACAATTTCGTTGTAGTATTGGGGGCTTCCAGAAACCGCATCGCTCATTCGGCTCCAAGTCTCACCCCGATTGTTGCTCCGGTAAAACCCGCTTTGCCCGTCGGCAGCTTCCACGACGGCATACAACACTTCGGGGTTCGCTGGTGAAATAGCCAGACCCACGCGTCCCAAATCGGTGCCAGGCAACCCGCGGTTGATCTTCCGCCAACTTTCGCCCCCGTCATTGGACTTGTACAGACTCGATTCCGGACCGCCATTGATCAATGTCCAAGTGTGACGTCGACGTTGATAAGCGGACGCGTACATGATTTCGGGATTGGTCGGATCTAAATGGATTTCATTAATTCCAGTATCGGGACTGATGTCCAAAATCTTTTTCCAGGTTTTGCCACCATCCGCCGTTTTGTACAGGCCACGATCACCACCGGATTTCCATAGAGGTCCTTGTGCGGCGACATAGACGGTGTTTCCGTCTTCGG
>JBGSIY010000850.1:0-2100 GCA_041742275.1 Pirellulaceae bacterium
CTCGGCGGAGGCAGTGCAGTCAACGGATTGTCAAACAACGCCTGATCCAACTCCTCAGCCACAAACCGATCACCCACTTCATTCGCATGACATCCATTGATTGTAAACTGCAAACCAGGTTCTTGCGAAAACAATTTCCGGGTGGGGGTAAAGACATCGGCAAAGGGCAAATTGAGTTCCTTAGCAATCTCGGCAATGGCGGCAGTGTAGAGCATCAAGTTTTCATTCTCGGCTTCGCCGCTGGGTAAAAAACTGACATTTGCCGCTTCAAACGCGATCGGGGAAACCAATATAAATCGAGGCCGTCCTCCATCGCCTTCTCGTGGATACTCAGTACTGATCTTTTCCAAATATTTTCGGTACGTTTGTTTAAAGTCATCGATGCCTTCTGGGCCAGCAAAGGACTCATTGAATCCGAAAAAACAAAAGTAGGTGTCAGCGCGAAAGGCATATTGCGGGTCGTCAATTTTCGTGTAATCGGCAGAGCGTTGTTGGACACCTACAGCTTCTGCTGGCCTTGCGAAATTGCGAACAATCAGCTCATGGTTGGGGAAACGTTGATGCAGCAGAGCCTCAAAATTGCCAAATAAATTCATTCGTTCGGCCAACGAACTTCCCAAAAATGCAATCCGTTCACCCGGTTGAAATTCCAGGTTATTTAGCTGTTCGGCTGATTCCGGTTCCATCGGTTTTCCGGCATTCAAATCATTCGCTTTGCGGGCCAAGCTAAAACTTGGCTGGAAATGAGGTTGGTCCCATATCATTGCCCACAGGAGCAAAAGACTTGCTCCGCCCGCGACGAGAGAGGCCACGCCAGCCCAAACCCTCACCCAAATATTTTTTGACAAGAATGAAATACCGACGACTGCGAAGATGAGACTGGGCACCTAGTAGGCTCCAAAAAATTTAAATTTCTAAAAAGTGTGGAACTTCAACGCTGGTCCGCTACTTCACTCGCGTTCTAGCAATTTCACTTCCACGGAAACATATCTCAGCCGAAGACCGTCAAGAAATTCGCCTTCGTCAGGCGGGGGAGTTCTCCCATCCGACATTGCTCTCCCGATTCAGCCGTCGTTTCAATTATAGCTTAGTTCGGTCCCAATGTGGGATCAACATATCGAGTGGGCGATTAAACGCCTTCCAAATTCGTTGCATCCTGCTCCGCTCGGTTCGCAGCCTCGGTCATGTCCAAGGCGACAATCAATTCACTTAAAGTATCATTATAACGACGACTGAAAATCAGCGGGGCATCGTTGAAATTGCTTAGGCGAATGCGGTGCAAAAAGATGCCTTTCTGAAATACCAGGGGTCCCACATCGTGGATTAATTCGACTTGTTTATCACCCACTAGCCATCGAGGTTGTCGCAACAACCAACCTCCGGGCGTTTTGCTCATGTAAAGTTTTGACTTAGCGGGGAAAGATCCGAGATGCATGCCGTTGAACACTATAATTTCGCCCTGCTGCATTCGCCCCATCGCAGGAAAGATGATTGTTAAAACGGGATCGACGATCAAGGATCGCATGTAGATTGAGCGGCGATAAAAGGGAAGAAAGACCACCGCACACCCAGCAAAAATTAACAAATTGAACGCCGTCGCCGCCAAGGGACTAAACGAATACAGCAACATCAAACCCGCACAAACGGTCTTGTTGAACAGCTCGAAAAAAGCGTCGATCGACGGAAACGGCGACAACCAAATCAATAATTCACAAACAAAACGCACTGTGCTGATCACAAAAATATTGATTGCGGCTGCGACCATCATCAAAAGTTCCCAGGAGACCGAAATCACTCCGGCTCCCGTTTCAATGGGAACCATCGTTTCATTTACTTGAGAATTGCCGCTCACGACAACACGCATTACGATCAGTGTGATGATCGTCGAGTAGACTTCCAATCGATCGAGAATTTGAGCAATCGGTTTGCTGACCTTGCTGAACCTGGGCAACGACGTCGCCAAAGTGAGGATCAAAAAAATCCAAAAAACTGCCGGCTCTCTCAAAACGGGATTTGTTTTTACAAAACGGTTTTGAGCCCATGGGAGGACCTCGCCAAATTGACTCATTCCCGCCAAGCAAGTAATGCCGAAATAGGGGG
>JBGSIY010000851.1:0-4540 GCA_041742275.1 Pirellulaceae bacterium
CTTCGATTTGTTTCTCTAAAACAGCTCGTTCTGCGATAAGCATTTCCAGATCGCGCTGCATGCGGATCAACTGCTCCTTGTAAAACAGTTCCTGTTCCTGCATTTCCATTTCAGCGATGCTCTTGGGATCACCGGATTGGGCCTGTAGCTCGGAGACGTCGCCGAAACCTCCCAAGGTAAGGACGCAGCAAGTTAGCCAAAATCGAATTGCGGAAGCATTCATATCAGTTCTCCTGAAAAATTATGGGTGACGTGGTTGTTGAATTTGTGGCAGTAGGTGTTGGGCATCAACGGCCGAACGCGTTTGAGGAAATGTTTCGATTACAAAGTGAAGCTGTTCTAAAACGCTGGGAGTGGAGGTGTGGGCCACCACATTGGTTTCTGCCGTAGAGAAAAAAATCGAAGCCCAATATTCGTCAGCAACGTATTTGATTTCTTCGTCGCCGAGCTGGTCCAAAAATTGAATGCGGATTGTTTGTTCAGCAATCTCTAATTGTTGATATTCTTTTTTTAAGGCATCGAGCTGGCGATCCAAGTCGTTGAGCTCCACCAGCGATAGGTCAGGAGGCTGGGGTGAACTGGCAGGTGAATTTGCCGGCAGCCCTGTCGTCTTCGGCAACGTTCGATCGGCAATGGCACCGGAATATGACGTTCCCCAGGTCCACCAGCAGATCAGGCCAATCAGTCCCAAGACTGCAGCGGCGAGTGACCCGGTCCGCAGGTAGCGCCAGGTAGAAAACAAATCGTTGCCTGGCGTGGCCGTTGGCGAATTGTTTGCGCTTCGGCTGGCGATCTGCAGCAACTCAGTTTTCAGTTGGTCTGGTATTGTTACCGAACGCAAAGACTGTCGCAGTGCGTGATCAAAATCGTTGTCGTTCATGTTTCATTCGCTTTCGGTTGCCAGTCAGCAATTAGTATTTTTTTTAATCGCAAGCGTGCTCGATGTAAGCGGGATAAAACAGTACCGCGCGGTATTTCCAATAAATTAGCCGCTTCTTCTGTCGACCAGCCTTCCATCGAGACCAGCAAAATGGGTAAACGATGATCTTCATCCAATTGAGCAATGGCGTCTTGAACACTCGTCACCACTTGTTGATCAGCCCCAGCGACCATCGGTTCGACCTCCAGGAATTGATGTCTGTTCCGTCGTTCTCGAACCCATTGCTTGGAAAACTGGTTTCGCAAGATTCCCATGATCCAGCCACGCATTGAGTCGAGATTCTGTAGTTGGTTCAGATTCCGCCACGCGGCCAAATAAGTTTCTTGAACGAGCTCCCGAGCCAATTCATGATTTGCCGTCAAACGGTAGGCGACGCGATAGGTCGAGTCAGAATACTGCTCCACGGCCAACTGAAAAGTCTTTTGTTTGGCGTCGTTCGTTTGCATGTCATCCGTTGGTTTCGGGGCGATTAGGTATGAAGTACCGTTCCAGCCTCGTTTGATTCCTTTGTTTTCATAAAAAATTGCCTTTTCTAGCGATCAGTTCGCTGTTTGCGGCTCGTTTACAGGAAAAACCCGCAATAAGGGATGGCTGCTGCTGTGAGGGGGAAGGTACAAAGTACCCCCAGAAGTCGATCAGGCGACCGGCCAGGTAGGCTTCGCTTTTTTGACTGTCCTCAAATGAAACGATTGCGGCCAGAATTGCTTGCCGGGGGGAATTGTCGCTGTCGGCACACGACGAGACTACTTCCATTGCGTCAATTCGATTTGTTTAGGGTTTGCAGGCGACGGCGGAGTGTATTGACAAGATCCGGGTGCAGTGCAGCCACATCCCGTTTTTGTTCCAAATCCGTGCTCAAGTCAAACAGGGCTTCCTGATGGGGATTGTCGGGATAACCTCTCAACTCTTGGTACCATTGCGGAAGGTTTCGTTCGTCTCCGTTGGATGCCGCGAGATAGAGCCATTGATTGCTGCGGAGCGCGTAATGCTGGGGATACGTATTATGGACAAGCTCTGTGCGAATGGCAGGTTGGTTGGCATCGTAAAACAAGGGAGACTGGTCCAAGCTATCTTGAGCCATTCCGTCGGGAATGGTCCCGGCCACAATTTTGGCGAGCGTGCGATAGATATCGATTTGGCTGAATAAGTGATCGCAAGTGGTACCTGCTGGGACTTGTCCAGGCCAAGCAACGATCATGGGGACCCTGTGCCCTCCCTCCCAAATGGATCGTTTGATTCCGCGTAAATGGGACATGCTGGAGTGTTCAAACTTCCTCAACCGTTCCAGCGCGTAAATTTCGGGGCCATTATCCGATGAGAAAATGATTAATGTATTTTGCAAGTGGCCGGTCGATTTCAACGCGGCGATAATTTGTCCGACCGTGTCATCTGTCTGTTGCATGAAATCCCCGTAACCACCAGCCTCCGACGTACCGATAAAATCTTGGGATGGAACGATGGGGGCATGGGGAGAAGTGAATGGCATGTACAAGAAAAACGGACTGCCCGATTGGGGTTGCTGGTGAATCCACTCGACGGCCTTTTCTGTCAATTTGGGCATCACGGCATCGAGTTGCCAATTCGGGGCCATCGGACCCGGGCGGCATTCCCAGGCACCTTCAGCGGTTGCCGGCGATTCTTTTAACGACTCCGTGGGTGCCGTCAACACGCGATCATTTTCGATCCAAGTGTAGGGGGGAAAGTTAGGGACATCATCGCCAAAATAGTAGTCGAATCCGTGGTCGCAGGGACCATCGGCAATCGGTTTTTCCCAATCGAATGCCGCCGCATCGTATCCCTTTCCACCGCGAGGTTGATCGGTTGGCAGCGCATCGGGGACCCGATTGGACTTCCAATCCCAGCCGAGATGCCATTTCCCAATACAGGCGGTCTGATAGCCTCGAGTTTTTAACATCTCAGGCAGCGTTATTTCTTCGTCATCCAAGACCGAAGGTCCAAATGAATTGACAATGTCATGAAATTTCCGCCAGTGATACCGTCCCATCAATAAGGCATATCGGCTCGGGGTACAAATGCCTGACGAACTGTGTGCGTCGGTGAATCGCATGCCACTGCGAGCCAACGCATCGAGATGGGGCGTTTTGATTTTTGAACTCGAATTTTGAATCGCTAGATCACCAAAACCCATGTCATCGGCATATAAAATGACAATGTTGGGTAGGCGATTTGATGTGACGATAGGTGGCGAGTCGCCTCGCGATACCAGCGAGCAGGATTGAACATACGTTATCAAGCCTATCAGGATCAGAATCTGGTTTCGCATATTCACGCTCTCCTTTGCAACATTGGCGCCGATTTGATTTCAAGTAAACGAAGGCGATTCGAAGCCATCCTTCTGACTTCATCATACCAAATGGTGTCACCGGTTGATTGCATGTTGGCCGGCACGGGTGGGGGAGATTGTGAGGGCCTCTGGCGCAGGCCTGCCGCTGGCGAGTGATCGTGGTTTTGTTTCAGCAAGCAGAAGGACCGGAAGTGTCGCGGTGCTAACGTGTCCAGCGGGAGTGGGCATCGGAATGGAGGATGATGAAATGCCGATCACCCTTTCCGATGTTAGTTGCCTTCGTTACATTGTCTTTGCCTTCGAAAGGACACAAGTCGTTGATCACGCCGAGAAATACTCCTCGCCTTCTCGCGGTTTGGCAACGACTGGTGAAGGTGGGTCTGAGTCGCGCTCGCGAATCGATAATTTTCCTGGCCAGCGAGAGCGAGATGGAGGAACCCTATCTTCGCCCCTTGCGGAAGCTGATGACTCCTGCCATTTTAATTCAAGAACAGGGTAATCTGCGCTGGCAAGCGATATCATCAGCTGCGAATCGAACGGCTGGGCCGAATCGGGTTGGCGAAGAAGTCACCCAATATCGAAACGCTTGCATGGCTCAACAGATTGCCGATCGCAAGCAGATGTCACCCATACTCTCTCGCGAACAACAACGCTTGTCTAATCTAACGTTGGATGGTAAACCTCGACTCGTGCGAGGTGTGGCCGGGAGTGGCAAGTCGATCGTTTTGTGCAATTGGATGGCTAAATAAATGTGGGTGACACCAAATACGCCAAATACGCTTTAAACGAAGTCGGATGCATGAAGCGTCGCCGGAGCCAAATACACATTCCTTTCGAACGGTGCTTGGTCGTCGTTTGCTATCGTCGTCGGCGTTTGCGAACGACCGCCATCAATCCAAGTCCCATCAAGACCGACATGCCGCCCGGTTCGGGTACCGAGGAAATAGAAAACCGTAGGTTGGCAACGCGAACGGGGTCACCCAGGGAAGTGACGGAAAAGCTGTCAACATCATAGTCGAAATTCATGATCGGCAATGGTCCGGAAAGCCCATCTTGTCCCGTTAACAACGTCTGCCCTCCACCAAATGTTGCACCTGATAGTGAAACTTCGGAAACGGGAAAAAAGTTCCGCCAACTGTTGAACTCGATTCCCGATAATAGGACTTCGTCACCATTGGTTGAGGTCGATGACACAGAGACGGTAATGCTTTCTCCAAGGCCGCCTCCCAAGGAACCAAAATCTTCAGGTGAGAAATCACCGGAACTTGATACGCCGATTCCGGGCTCAGCGACAC
>JBGSIY010000852.1:0-5997 GCA_041742275.1 Pirellulaceae bacterium
CGTCAAATAATTAAAGCTGTGCAAGTTGATGTTGTGCATTATTGGTGCATGAGGGTCACCGTGTTATATGCCCACTGCGTAATGTGCCCACTGCGTTATGCCCTTGGGATTTTAGCCTCGGTTTTTGGGGTTCGTCACCCACGATGGATTTGATCGTCGCGAGTTGGATATAAATTCATCTGGATTTCCGAATGGTTCAACCTCGCCGGGGAAAGTCGTGCCCAGAATTAGGTGGCGAGGTTATTGGGCGATCCCTTGCAGTTTATTCTTTTCATCGACCACTTGATTGAGTTCTTGAGTCGCCTGCTGTTCGGCCAAGCGTACCGAGTCGAGTTGGGCCTGGAGTTCAGCCAATTTTTTCTCTAGATCAGTCCGATTTGTGGCTTGAGCGTCAACGGCCGATTGAGCGGCAGCAATTTTTTCTTCTAGTGCTGCCAGTTGGCTGATGAAGCTAACTTCGTTTTGCCAGCGAGCCAAATTTTGTTGAGCTGCATTGAATTTCTCAGTCAATTGAGCGACGAGAGTTGTTTTTTCGGTCACGGCCGCCTGGAGCGGAGGTATTTGTGACTCCATGGTCGTGATTTGTGTGACCGTTCCATTGAGTGCCTCCTGTTTGGCAGTCAATTGAGTTTGCATTGCCTGAATTTCTTGTTCGGTGAGGGTCGACTGGGCGGCCACCACGGCGAGTTGTTTGGTCAACTCGTCCACTTTGGTTTTCAGAGCGGCGACTTTGGTGGCAACGGTTGTTGCAGCGGCCTGCAATTCAGCGTCTTGGGGAGCCAGAGCGGCAACGGCCGTGGCCTTTTCGCTCAGCTCGGAGAGTTGTGGCAACAACTGGGTCCCCTGTTCGAGATCGGTTTCCATTTGTTTTTTTTGCGCCAATTTTGTCTCTAGCGTTTGTTGAGCGGTCGTCAACGCTTGCTGGATGGTCGTCATTTCGTTGGTTAAGGTTTCTTTCGTGGCCACAGCCGCGGCGACTTGGGCTTGCAAGTCAGTCATGGCTTTTTGGGTTTGGGTCAACTCAACAGCAACAGGTTCCAAGGCGGCTTGCGAGGCTGCGACGACCCCTTCGGCTTGGGCAACGCGTTCGGTCAGCGGGGGTGGGTTCAAATCCAGTGCACCGACCTGGGCGGCGTCAGCCACGTTCCAAACGAGGACTTGGCCCGACCAATCGCCGGCGATAACTCGTCCGGTTTCATGGCAATAGGCGACGGTGGTTCCGATGTCGGGGAAGGCTGAAAATTGTTTTTGCACTTCGCCGTTTTGGTTCCAGACTTTAGTAATTTTATCTCGACCGTTGGAAACGAGCAGTCCATCTCGATTGAATTGGACGGTCGTCGTTCCGCCGCCATGAGCGTTGAAAGATTTGACCTGGCTGCCGTTTTCCATTTCCCACAGGCGGACCGTGACATCTTCGCTGGAAGTTGCGAGTAAATTGCTGTCGGTACGCCAACTCATGCCAGTGATCTGAGCGGTATGGCCTTTGAGATTCAGGTATTCGTTGCCAGTGGGAGCTTCCCAGACGAGAGCTCCACCGGCACGGTCCCCGGTCGCCAATAGGACACTGTCAGGGCTAAAGGCAAGGGAGGTAATCCAATCGGTATGTTTTGTCAATTCGTAGACCTGACTTCCATCAGCAGTTGAGAAGACTCGGACGACCTTTTTGGGGCCACCCAACGCGATCCAGCGTTGGTCACTACTAATATCAGCAGCTAAAACAGTATCCAATTCATCGCCGACCTCCAGTTGCCGATTCCCAGTGGCGACATCCCACACGACGACCTTGCCGCTAACGGCATCTTGGCCTCCACCGGCCAGCAGGAGATGTCCATTTTGGCTGAAGCGTAACACGTTGACAGTTCCTTCAGGGAACTCCAATACGCCAATCAGTTCCAAGGTTTGAGTATTATAGAGTAGGACTTGTTTGGGCGCAGCTACGGCAGCAATAGGAGCCCAGGGGCTGACGGCAACGGCGGTTGAGCAACCTGGTTTGTCTGTGTGGAGAACGGGTTCCAGAGGAAGATGAGGAGGCAATGCGATTAAGGCCGGTTTCTCCATCGAGGAACCTGAGGCCGCCATATCAAACGATTTTTTCTTGACTCGCGACTTACTTTCTTTGTTCTCCAAGGCACCTGCGGAAATCCATTTGGAAATCAAGTCGATTTCGGCATCGGGGATTTTGTTCCCGCCAGGAGGCATCACTGGTTCTTCTTCGTGAGTGACCAGCATGTAAAGATAGCTTCCATCGGCATCACCCGGTTCCACCGCGGCTCCGGAACTGCCGCCGAGCATCATGGCTGTGAAGTTCGTGAGGTCGAGACCGCCACTTTTTTTATCAGGGCCATGGCAGGCCGCACAGCGCTGTCGAAAGATCGGTTTTACGTGATCATCAAAAGTGATTTTCTCTCCAGCGCTTTCTTGGGCAAAGGTAGTCGAGGCGACAAGTATCCATGCAATCGCGAAAGAGATTGATCGTGAACAAGCAGTTTGAAATGTCATGGTATTCATTTTAAATGGATTGAAAACACTGTGCCGACGCTCGTCACTTGCCCCGCGAACTTAGTCTCGCGGAAGGGCTGGCAACCATTATGGGTCGCGTCAGGCGACAATGATTTCGGTTACAGGCAATTTTGTTTTAATTGGATAAAAAATCTAACGGAATAGAAGGAATAGCGAACCGCATTTTGTGGTTCGTGCAGCCTCGCCGTGGGGCGTCAATGATTGAACACAAATTCCCGTCCATTCAGCAATGACCAGAAAATATCAACCAGCACCGCGGCTTTATCCTCGGTCAACGCCAATTCCTGTTCCATGGCTTGACGATCTGCATCCGATGGAAGCCGAGCGAAACAGCGTAGATAGAGTTCATCTAATACCTCCGCTGGCGTTTTACCCGCCGCTAATAATTTATCAATGACTTTCCCTTGGAGAATTTTGTCGTGAACGGTTTCCCCGTTGAGTAGGTGCAGGGCTTGCGAAAGGTTGGGTTCCATTTTGACCTCGCATGAGCAAACGGTTTCGCGTTGAGCGCGCCCGAAGGTGGTGAGGAAGTAATTGGTTGTGTTGCCATCAGCGATTTGAACGGCGCGGGCTCCCATGGGCAGTCCACGGAATTTGTTATCGGTCTCTGTGATGGCGCTGATAACATCCAACATGACCTCGGCGCGGATCCGCCGTAGCTGGGCATGTGAAAAGTTAACAACGTCACTTTCGTTCGTGGGATTCGTTTGCGTGCTGAGTTGATAAGTGCGCGAGTTGCAGATGTCGCGGACTATTTTTTTGAAATCAAAGTCATATTCACCGAACTTTTTCCCGAGCTCTGCGATCAGCTGTGGATTCGAGGGAGGATTACTGATCCGCACGTCATCGACTTCGTTGACGATCCCCCGACCGAAGAAGTGGGCCCAAACAATGTTGGCAAGGTTTTGGGAAAACATGTGATTTTCTTTGGAAGCCAACCACTCGGCCATGACCACGCGACGATCTTTACCCGTCACATCGGGAGTGTCGCCACCCAAAAATTTGGGAGGCATGACTTGCTTGCTCACGGGGTGATTGATTTCGCCGGACCCGCGATTGAAGATGATTTGCTCACGGGGATCGGTTCCCGGTTTGCGCCCAACCTGCGAGAAGAACGCAGCGAACTGATAGTAGTCACTCATTGTCCAGCGATCGAATGGATGATTGTGGCATTGGGCGCACTGGATACGCGTTCCAAGAAAAACCTGGGCCACATTTTCAGCGACCTTGAGGGTATCCTGTTCGTTTTGATAGTAATTGGTTGCGGCATTGGTAAACGTTCCACCTTCGGCCCCGAGCAACTGGCGAACCATCGCATCGACAGGCACGTTATCGGAGATTTGTTGTTGCAACCAGTTGTAATATAGCAATGTCGCTTTGTAGCTGACCTGGGGATTGGAACGGATTTGGAGGAGTTCCGACCACTTCATCACCCACATTTCAACAAATTCTTTGCGCTCCAAGAGTTGATCGATGAGGACGGCGCGTTTGTCGGGGTTGGTATCGGCGGCGAAAGCTAAGACTTCGGCACTGGAGGGGGTGCTGGCGGCAATATCGATAAAAACACGTCGAATGAATTCCTCATCGGAACAGAGTTCGGAGGGATTGATCCGGAGGTTCTTTAGTTTGGCGTTGACTAGGCTGTCAATATAATTGTGTTCTGGCGGTGCCGCCCATTGAAACTCCAAGGCCTTGGGCAACACAATAAATTGCACGCCTTCGGTGTGAGTGTCGAAACGAGCCATCACAAACGCTTCACCGCGGTTTTTCGCGGTGACAACACCGGTTTGGTCAACGGTCGCCGAGTTGTCGTTGCTGGTCATGAAATAGGCGAGGGAAGTAACGTCGCGGTTGGCACCATCGGAATAGGTAGCGCGAACCGTCAATTGTTGACCTTCGTTCTCTCCATCCAAAACGCCACCGTTGGGGAAAATTTCAATTTTGGTTACGGTGGGAACGGGTCCCGTGTCCCGCGGAGCGCCTGCCTCTAGCCAGCGAACCAGCGTGTCGTGATATTCACTATCGCGGGACATCAATCCACCGCCGGTATGAGAAACATCCCCTGTCGCCTTGTTAATCAACAGGCAGTCCTCGGGCATCGCTAAATTTATCCGACGACCCAACATTTCGCGGGTCAAGCGATGGTAGTCGCCATTGGGGTCAAAGCCATACAGGGAAAGCTGAAATCCATCTTTGCCGCGGGCGGCACCGTGGCAACTGCCGGCATTGCATCCGGTTTTCGAGAAGACCGGCATGACATCGTTTTGAAAACTTATATTGGGAACCAAGCTGGCATTGGTCACCACAATCGGTATTTCGAGCGAAAACGTTTCATAAGTCGCCCGCAACACGGTTTGGCCATCCGCCACTGGGAGAACGATTCGATTTTCCACACGGGCAATATTGGTATCAGCGACTTCGATGGCAACGGCAGCCGAAACATCGCTGGTAATTCCATGAGACCAGTTGATTTGAGCGACCAGGGACTGACGATCAAGAGAATGGCCTAGGGAAATTTGTTGTGGAAACACGTTGAGACTTTCCACCACGGGTGGGGCTGCGGTGGAGGGAGCCGCGGCTGCGGCGGCCGGAGGCATCGCAGCAGCGGGTTCGCCGGTGGCCGGAGGAGCGGCAGGATTGGTATCCGTTACTGCAGGAGGCGCCGCGGCCGCTTGGCCGTCTTTCGTCACATCCTCAGCTTTTTTGTCGTCCGTTTTTTCGTCTTTCGCCGTTTCGTCTTTCGCCGTGTCGTCTTTGGCCGTTTCATCGTCGGAAGTCAGAGGCACAACTGCGGGAAGAGGTTGATTGTGTGGAATGAATTCGGCATAGAGATTGGCAAAGAGAACGGAGCTTGAGCTGATCCATAAGATCGCCAATCCGTTCAATGCGAGTTTCCAAACTGAACGTTCGAATAAGTTCGATCGTGCATTCATGGAAATTTCCTTCGGTTAAGTATTTTTTAGTTTGAATTTGTAATTTGAAATTAAGCGAACTATGCGGGACGGTAACGTCACGGCAAGCCTTGTTTGGCCAGCGCTGTTTGGCCAGCGCTGTTTGGCCAGTCCTATTTATTGGTTGGCACCATCGGTTTGTTCTTTGACTTTTTGCCTTAACTGTTCCAGCCGGGACAGTGGTTTGGCCACAGGCGGTGGAGGCGTATCTGCTGCTGGTTGGGGCGGAGGTGCCGCTTGAGCCACAGGTGCGGGAGTGGGTTTATTGACTTGCAATTCCGTTTTACCGGTGGAAGAGACAATCTTCTCGCCTTGAAAGGGAATGCTCAACTGACAGAAGAGCGACTTGTGTTGCCCCACGGGTACTTGGTCTGTGATAGGGATTTGAAAGACGAGTTCTGTGGTGTCTTTGGTGAAGGTTTGGGGTTCGGCAGTCGCATTGGGTGGTAGTCCCAACAGCGTCAATGTTGCCTCGCCTTCAAAGGGAGTCAAGTGTTCTAAAGTGCAAATCAGTGGCGCCGATTCA
>JBGSIY010000853.1:0-4263 GCA_041742275.1 Pirellulaceae bacterium
CGCCATGAAGGCCACACCAGATCGATCTATCCTCTCGCGGACTTCATCAATCTGTTCTGGTACGATATCCAAAGCCGACGAACTAAATATGGCTTTACCCGCTTCGCAGGCCGCCAACATGGGCAAGGGACCGACCCAATCGGGAGACAATGCTAAAACGGCATCGATATCCTCTCGCTCCATCATGGCTCGAAAACCGTCCATCGCCAAAGCATTGAATTCCTTCGCCACGAGCTCAGATCGTTTCGCAATCTCGCAACATATGGCTTTCACTTCAATGCGATCGGACATCGCCATTAGAGCTGGGCGATGTCGCGTTTGCCAATGTTCTCCCAGGCCAATCAAGCCCACTCGTAGCCGCATCCCTGGTTCTCCCCGTGGCGGTTGTCTTCGTTGAAATCCTCTTCCCGCTCGGGATTATAATGAATTCCACCCGAAAATCAAAACAAAAGGGGATTTCTCATCCAGATTTTCTAGTTAAACCTGAGCAACCGCTCTTGGCAATCAAACGTATTCGCTCAAAAAGCTCTACCCAGCGTAGCCGCTCCCACACCGTTTTTGCCGACGCGATTTGTTAAAAATTGCCCGGGTTGCATGTCTCGCATCACAGGCAAACACTCCAGCGGTGGGGCATTCTAACCCGTGACCTTCCTGTCCTCGTTAGCAGGGGTGCACACAATCTTTAAGTGGCCAAGATCTCGCCGTCGATTCGTTCCCTAGCCCATACCGGCGTTAACAGCCGTGTTGTTCAGGGGCTTTCTCCATGATGTTTTCGATTTGATTTTTCTGGCGGATGTCATTCCCCGCAATGGCAGCTAACAGATTATCACGATCGTCGTCGTTGGAGAGGGACCCACTCCCAGATATGGCATTACGAAACGACCGTGATCTATTCGTCGGTTGAATTCCCCGCCCCGACCAAAGGATTCTTGGAATAGACCATCCAATAGACAACGGGAATCACCACCAACGTAAACAAGGTGGATGTGAGAATTCCGAAAATAATAGCCCAAGCCAACCCGGAAAACACAGGATCGAGCGTGATGATCCAGTTGCCTAACAACGTGGTTCCTGCAGTTAACAAAATCGGTCGTGTTCGCACGGCCACACTTCGAACTATCGCTTCCTCCAACGGCAATCCATCGGCGATTCCGTAATGGATGAAATCGACCAACACTATCGAGTTACGGACAACGATACCCGAAAGAGCAATCATGCCGATCATTGCAGTTGCCGTAAAAAAGACCGGATTGGCATACCCGCCAACCGCACCGCCACTATTGATATTCAAGATCCAAAAACCTGGCATAATGCCAATTAACGTAAGAGGGATAGCCAACATGATCACAAGGGGCAGTAATCTCGAACCCGTTTGAAACATGAGTAACATATAAATCGCAAACTGAGCCGCGCCAAACGCCAACCCTAGGTCGCGAAACACATCAAGTGTGATCTTCCATTCCCCTTCGCCATTCCATCGCAGTTTATATTCACTGGGAATATTCCAGGCGACGCCCCCTCCGGGCGACAACCAAGTTCGTTGTGCCGCCGGGATAGCTTCAGCATCCGCTTGAACACTTGACAGACCGTCAACGCGATCGAACTCCATATCCAGGATGGCATCCGCCGGTGGACGCCCCGCGACTTCTCCGTAAACATACATTACCCGTCGCAGGTTCTTTCGATATATCGTTTTATCTTCTGTGGTCAGATGGAATTTTCCCAAGCTTCCTAGTTGCACCATCGTCCCCGTGGATCCTTGGATATAAAGCTCTTGCAAATCATCTATTGCCGACCGATTCTCCCTTGGTAAACGCAAGACGATGGGTAGGGAGGCCACCTCATTGGGATTGCGCATAACTGCCGCCCGATCACCTGCCAAGGCAATTTTCACAGTTCGCGAAATGTCAGCGGTGGAAATTCCAGAAAAAGCAGCCTTGGGTTTGTCTGTCTCAAACACCCATTTGTCTCGATCCTCTTCCGTGCTCAAATCCACATCGACAATTCCCGGTTCCAGGGACATTCGCTCGCGAACAATTTCGGCAGCTTGAATTAGATCCGCATATTTTCCATCTTCAGGACCATAAACTTCCGCTGTGATGGAGGCGATGACCGGTGGACCGGGGGGAACTTCAACGACTTTAACTCGTGCACCCCAACGCTCACCGATGGCAGTCAAACGGTCCCGTAATCGCAATACAACCTCATGTGATTGCTGCTGACGCTTTTCTTTAGAGACCAGGTTGACTCGCAGGTCGGCATTGAACGGTTCGTTGCGCAAAAAGTAGTGCCGTACCAAACCGTTGAAATCTATGGGCGACGGACTCCCAGTAAAAACTTGGATATCACGAACTTCGGAGACGCCTGCTAAAAATTCGGCCATCTCGCGAGCGACGTTGTCTGTTTGATCCAACGTCGAGGACTCCGGCATGTCAATAACAATCTGAAACTCATTCTTGTTGTCGTAGGGGAGCATTTTTAACGGCACCAAACGCAACGCGGGCAAAAACATCGCGCCCACCAACAAGACCGTTACCGCGCCCAACGCCAAAATCGAAAGCGTCGTACTCTTAATCGTCGGTCGTAGAAAAGTATGGCTCAAACGGTACAGCAACCCCGAGGTCGGATCAAAGGGCTTACTGTGCAAATCGGCTTTCAGCAAGTATTTCATCGAAACCATCGCCATCCAAGGCGTTACCAGGAAGGCGACGACGGTAGATAGTGTCACGGTCAATGGCACGTTCAAAGCCATCGGGCCCATGTACGGACCCATCATACCCGTAATAAAAAACAACGGTAAAAAACTAGCGATAATGGCCAGTGTGGACATGATTAAGGCGGGACGAACTTCTTGGATCGCATCCAGAACACTTTTGCGAGCATTGGAAATGCGCATACTAAAATATCTGGCAATGTTTTCGACGTCGGTTATCGGATCGTCGACCAATAAACCAAGTGCTAAGATCAAGGCGAACATGGTCACGCGATTGATGGTATAGCCTAACAAAAGATTGACGCCTAACGTCAAGCTGTAACAGACGGGGATCGCCAATGCGACCACTAACGCTGCTCGCCAGCCGATCGTCAAACCGATTAACCCCACGACGGTTACAATCGCGATCACAAGCCCTTCGACCAATTCATTGACCTTGTCATTCGCCGTCTCGCCGTAATCCCGTGTGATTCGATAGTTAACTCCCTGTGGTAACAAAATCTGGGACAGTTCTTGCAAACGCGATTCGACTTGCTGCGCCACGGAAACCGCGTTACTGCCCTTGCGTTTGGCAACGGCTATGTGAACAGCCGGGAAAAGAGAACCGGAATCTGAGTCCGCGGCGAGACTTGTCGAAATTTGCTTCTCCGCCGGACCAAATCGAATCCAACTATAACCGGTAGGTTCGGCAGGGCCATCGACAACCGTAGCTACGTCCTTGAGGTAGACAGGACGGGAATCTGCCACGTGGACCACGAGGTTCTCTAGATCAACAGCGTCCTGAAAGAACGTCCCGGCTTCTACCAAAAAAGTCCTGTTCTGTTGATCAAAAGTCCCGACATGATTTTGTAAATTACTCTTCCTCATCGCCTCGGCCACCACCAGCGGCGAAATACTGCGAGAGGCCATCCTCTGCGCGTCGAGTTCCACACGGATCTCGCGGGGCCGCCCCCCTGTCACCCAGACGCGATTGGTATCGGGAATCGCCTGCAATTCGTTTTGAACCTCTTGGGCAATCCGATGTAGATCATGATCGTTATAACGCAGATTGTCGTCGCTCCAAAGTGTGGCGATCACAATCGGTACATCGTCGATCTCAACCGGCTTCACTACCCAGCTACTGACACTAGCCGGAATTTGATCCTTGTTCGATTCGACTTTATTGTAAAGTTTGACCAAAGAATCTTCTCGATTTTCACCGACGTAAAATCGAATGGTCACAATGGAACGTCCATTTTGTGACATCGAATAAACATATTCCACGCCATCAATTTGATATAACAATTTTTCCAACGGCTGAGTGACTTGGCGTTCCACTTCTTCAGCAGAGAGGCCCGGTGCCTCGACCATCACATCAGCCATCGGCACCACAATTTGTGGCTCTTCCTCTCGTGGTGTCAGATAAAGAGCCAGTCCACCGACCACTAGAGATACCAGCGTAAAGAGAATCGCGACGTCTCCACGCAAGAAATTAGAAACAATATTGGAGAGAAAAGAATTCGGTTCCTCGTGGTCAGGAGAATTCAACAACCGTCCTTGGTTTTCACTCA
>JBGSIY010000854.1:0-4457 GCA_041742275.1 Pirellulaceae bacterium
CCCAATGATATCTTTCCCGAGTCATTTGCCGAGGCGTGCGTTGAGCAGGGAACTCAATGTGAGTTTGGTGTCGAAGTGTGGGATCAAGAGCGTTTGGAGCAGGAACGTTGTGGAGCACTGTTGGCGGTGGCCAAAGGATCCACACGTCCGCCACGACTGGTGATCATGCGCTATCAAGGAGCTGTCGATCCCAAGGCTCCCGCGATTGCACTGGTTGGAAAAGGAGTCACGTTCGATTCCGGTGGGCTCTCTTTAAAACCGACTGACGGAATGCTCGATATGAAATGCGACATGGCCGGAGCAGCTACGGTTTTGGGTGCCATGACCGCGATTGCTCGACTCAAACTTCCCGTGAACGTCTTCGCCCTAGTCGGTCTTGTGGAGAATATGGTCAGCGGACACTGTTTTCGTGTGGGTGATGTCCTCGTGGCGCGCAGTGGTCGGACGATCGAAGTTCACAATACCGATGCAGAAGGACGCCTTGTATTGGCAGATGTTCTCAACGTTGCCATCTCAGAAAATATCTCCCATATCTTGGACTTGGCTACTCTCACGGGGGCCTGCATGATTGCTTTGGGACGCCATGTGGCCGGGGCCATGACTAACAATTCCCAGTGGCTTAACCAAGTTCGCGAGGCTGCTGAAGTGTGTGGTGAACCCCTATGGGAACTACCCATGTTTCCAGAATATGGAGAGCTGATTCGCAGTTCCGTCGCCGATATCAAAAATGTCGGGGATGGCCGTTGGGGAGGCGCCATCACGGCAGCCAAGTTCCTCGAAGAATTCGTTGGCCAAAAACCATGGGTGCATCTGGATATTGCCGGGCCAGCATTCCAAGACAAACCCTGGGCGTGGGTTGATGGCGGGGCCAGCGGTTGCTTTGTCAGGACATTGGTGCAACTCGCCCGAACGTTGGCCGAGGGAACAAACGGCCGTTGATCGAGTGAGTTTAAAAAATTCGTAACGTGATCTTCCAGTGGTGGCGTTCCCGGAGAAAGAAGATTATTCAGCCGGCGCTGAGTCGTTTCCTTCGCTTCTGATGCGCCGTCTTTCCGGGTGCGAGCGCGCCAGAGCCCAATTTTTCGAATCGCCGGTTGTGAGTTTGCAGTCGTGAGTAAGCGGTCGTGAGCTTTTTTTTGCAAAGTGTTGTTTGTTGCTTTCGTGACTGCCGCTAGAATCTCCCGCTTGTACGTCAGCGACACTATTTCGCGATGGCCGTCTTCTTTAGCACGGCAACAGGGCCTTTTTTCTTTCGGAGTTGCATGATGGGAATCATAAAAGAGTTTAGAGAGTTTGCCATGCGGGGCAACGTGGTTGACCTGGCAGTCGGAGTTGTCATCGGAGCTGCGTTTGGAAAAATTGTTGGTGTGATGGTTGAAAAAATCATCATGCCAACAGTCGGTCTACTGACCGGGGGAATTGATTTTTCGACCTACGATATAACGATCCGCGAACCCGTTCAGGAAACGGTGACCAACGCCGAGGGAGTGACCGAAGTTGTCGAGAAGGCACCTGCGGTCATGCTGGGAATCGGCTCGTTTGCGACCGAAATCATTAATTTTATAATTATCGCGTTTTCCATTTTTTTAGTGATCAAATTAATGAATTCAGCCAAAGCTCGATTTGAAAAAGAGCAGGTGGCCGCTCCTCCTCCCCCACCGCCGGAAGACATTATCCTGCTGCGCGAGATACGGGATTCCTTGAAACGTTAGGGGAGGCATTGTAAGGAGAGTGATTGATCGATAGATGTCGCTCGGAGACATTCATCAATGCTGTTGGAGTGTTTAACGCCGGTGAGTGGGCCCGTTTCCCCGCCGGTTTTCGCATTATTTCGCGGCAGTCCCCCGCGACAGGCACATGTCGCGACCGAGTCGATCAACAAGGAAGTGTCCTCACAGGAATATTTTCCCCTCGTTCCCGTTCTGAATGAATATAAATGTCGTCTGAGCCCAAACCATACGACTGGGTGCGATGACTCTGATGCGAAAATGGTACAATACGACGAGAACTGACACTGTTGGATGGCTGTTTTTGTTGACAATCCTCGATGTCCCCTCGGGAGACGAATATGAAATTATATGGAATGGTTTTTTTTGGATTGATCGGCATCAGTTTGCTCGCTGAAATTCCGAAAATCGTGACCTCCGAACATCACATTGAGGTGGCATCGTCGCGGAATACGACGCCGAACCTAGTGAACGGTCCCGAAGATCGGCAGGCGTTGGCGCAAGCGACAGGCGAGTCGCGGCAAGAAGGAACGGGGCAGCCTAAATCCACAAGGACTCAGGGCGTGGATCCTCAATCTCCAGCCGGCGCAGCCCAAGAGACCCCTGCTGAATCGAAAACAGAAGCAGCCCCTAAAGTTGACAACACCGATCTAATGGCGCGGGTGATTCATCTGGAGACCCGGATTGAAGCGTTGGAGCGGATTGTGTTCGCCACCTCGCAGTTGACTGTTTACGAATCACAGCGCCGACTGAAAGAAGCGGAGCAGATGTTGCGAGATCGACGCGAGTTGTTTCTCAAAGGGTTATTGGCTGAATCGGCCTGGCGCCAAGACCAATTGCAAGTCGAAATTTTGAAACGAGAACTTTCGATGGCTCAAGCCGCTTCAATTCAAAAGGAAAACGTTTTTGAGATCGAGGTCCTTCAGGCCCGACAACGGTTGTCGGATGCCAAGCTGCAATTTGAGCGGTCGCAAACGTTGGTCAACCGTGGTTTTGCTACCCAAACACAACTGGAAAGAGACAGCCGATTAGTCACCTTGTCCCAGCAACAACTGAATTTAGCCGAACAAAAACTCAATGCGGCTCGGGATTTGGAGTCGATCAAAGGGTCCAATCCAAGCGATCTTCCGCCAGCACCCATTCCACCCACAATCGATAAGAAGTGATCGTTTGATTCGTTGTCCAAAGCCGACACGGCGCCCAAAGACACGGCGCCGTTCACTCGAATGGCTTAACCTAGCTGGTGCTAATTGACCCGGTGCAAAATTCCCCTTTTGGAAAATTGTTCCGCGACGATATTGCCACGGGTAGATCCTGGCCCCACAACAAACGGCCTAGCCCTGGGGGTTGAGCAACAAAAATCGCCTTGCGACAAAAGAAAAGCCCGCTGGGTTTCCGCCAGCGGGCCAATGCGTTGCGGTTCGTCTGACAACGAACCGACTGATTTTCATTGAAACCAAAGTCAACGCCCTAATTAAGAGTTCATTGTCTTCGGTTTACTCCAACTAGCGTTGGTTTTGAGCTACTTTGGCCCCTTTGCCTTGAGCTCGCTCAAGATCAAATCGGTCCAAGTTCATCACTTTGTTCCAGACGGCAACGAAGTCATGCACGAACTTGCCTTCCGCATCGCTGCTGCCGTAAACCTCGGCGATCGCGCGAAGTTGGGAGTTCGAGCCAAACACAAGATCGGCGCTGGTCCCAGTCCATTTGACTTGACCTGATTTTCGATCGACACCTTCCAAGATGTTTTCGTCATCGGCTGACCTTTGCCACTGCACGCTCATGTCTAACAGATTGACAAAGAAGTCATTTGTTAGCGTTTCAGGTCGCTCAGTGAAAACACCCAATTTCGATTTCCCGTAATTGGTGTTCAGTACACGCATGCCTCCGAGAAGGACGGTCATTTCAGGCGCCGAGAGAGTCAACAAATGGGCGCGATCCAACAACAATTCTTCTGCTGAACGATCGTGTCCGGCCCGCAGATAGTTGCGGAAGCCATCGGCCGTAGGTTCCAGGACTGCGAAAGCTTCGACATCGGTCATTTCCTGAGTGGCATCCGTGCGTCCAGGGGAGAAGGGTACCTGAATGTCGTGACCCGCTTTTTTGGCGGCTGCTTCGACACCGGCACATCCTCCCAAGACGATAACATCGGCCAGAGAAACTTTTTTGCCACCGGATTGCGATTTGTTGAAATCGAGTTGGATCTTTTCCAAAACGGTCAAGACTTTCGCCAACTCTGCCGGTTGATTGACTTCCCAATCTTTTTGCGGAGCCAATCGGAGGCGAGCGCCATTGGCGCCACCTCGTTTGTCGGTGCCGCGAAAGGTGACTGCCGAAGACCAAGCGGTGGAGACCAACTGTGGCACCGTCAATCCCGATGCCAAAATTTTGGATTTCAAAGAGGCAATGTCTTGTTCACCGATCAATTCATGATCAACCGCAGGGACAGGATCTTGCCACAATTGAGGTTCGGGAACTTCGGGACCGAGGCAGCGGCTGTAGGGGCCCATGTCGCGGTGAGTCAGTTTATACCAAGCTTTGGCAAATGCTTTCTCGAATTCTTTCGGGTTCTCGTGGAACCGTTTTGAGATCGGTCCGTAGATTGGGTCCATTCTCAGTGCCAGGTCGGTTGTGAACATGATCGGTGCATGAGTCTTTTTGGGGTCATGCGCATCGGGCACGAGCTGAGCCGCTTTGGGATCGGTGGGAACCCATTGCCAAGCACCGGCG
>JBGSIY010000855.1:0-5410 GCA_041742275.1 Pirellulaceae bacterium
TCAAACAGTCTCCAACTCAAACAGTCTCCAACTCAAACAGTCTCCAACTCAAACAGTCTCCAACTCAAACAGTCTCCAACTCAAACAGTCTCCAACTCAAACAGTCTCCAACTCAAACCGCCGGGCAGGGACAGGTGCATCAACAGGCGACAGAAATTTAGCCCACGCCAGCTCAACCAGAAGACGCCGACGGATCCGCCAGCCAGAAGAAATCGAGACCGATAGGAATCGAGACCGACGAGCCATCTCGACCCATTACCCAATCTCTCACCCCATCTCTCTTCGTCTGCTGGGCTCAATCGGTTGCCATTTTCCGATTTAAGACTCGGTGACCGACTGTTTGTTGGCCAACAATTCGAACATCCTGGTCAGATGCTTGCGAATCTCTTTCATTTTGGCTGGCAACTGCAAGACCACCCGATTGTCCGCCGCATCATTGGCCTTCTCAGCCATGTTCGCCCGCTTGGGGTCCAGCATCAAGATCGCTGGGATAGGCGACATCACGTCACTATGAAACTGATTGAAGGCCTCGACGGCAGCCGCCCCCAGTCCGGCACTACTGATAATCACACAGTCGGCGGGGACCGTCTCGGCGGGGTCCAACCCTCGAAAGCGATCGAGTGCCCGTTGGGCGTTGCCCATGATCAACACGCGATATCCAACTTCTTTTAAACGCTCGCGAAACATGTCTTGCATTTTAATGTCGGACTCGACCAACAGGATCGTTCGATTCCTCCCTTCGTCTTGGCGAGACATCAGGGCCGCGTAATCATCGGCCTGTTGCTTGGATAACTCCGCGCTAAATATCTCCACATCGCCGCTGACAATCGCGTCGAGTACCGACTGTGATTCCTTCAAGGCCTGTTGTGCCGTTTGAATGCGGTTCTCTGGATTCAAGTCCATCAACCGATTGACGAGGATCACGACGCGATGGGGCAGGTTCGCGACATGGGCCGTCACAGGGGGAATTTCACGGTATCGCTGCGGCGATAATCGCTTCATCCGTTCACGAGTTTCCTTCAACGGCGATTCGCCGGTCAGCATGTGATACAACATGCAGCCCAGGAAATACAAGTCGCTGCGCGGGTCGTTTCGACGAACGTTCGTCAGCCGCTCCAATCCGGCGTAGTCAATACTCCGCGGACCTTGCTGCGAGTCGTCTTCACCTTCATCGACACTGACGGTGGCCAACCCAAAGTCCACGAGTTTCGCTTGCCCCTTGCTGGACAACAAAACGTTAGAAAGTTTCATGTCGCGGTGCGTCACACCTTTTTTCATGGCATGGTCTAAACCCGCGGCCAAATCGCGATTGATGGTCAGTGCCGTGACCAGCTTGAGTCGCCCATGCGTCTTGACATAGTCGCGGAGATTTTGTCCCTCGACAAAATCCATTACCATAAAAATCCGCCCGCGATCCGTGTCCACTTCGTGAATGGGAACAATGTTGGGATGACGCAGCTCCATAACCGTTTGGGCCTCGCGCAAAAAACGATCGCGAGCCAAGTCATTGTCCGAGTAGCGGTTCCTTAAAACCTTGACCGCTTTGACATCTCCCGTTTTCACATGCACGGCGCGATAGACGCGAGCAAACGTTCCATGCCCGACCAAATACAACACTCGCCATTTGCCGTAATAATAACCCCGGCGATGCCCCTCAAGCAATCGTTGCACTTGCCAGTTGGTTAACAATTCGTTTTGCTGCAAGGCCCGCACGAAATCGTCGAGGGCACTCTCGCGCCCGCCAGAATTCATAATGGCCTCTTCAATGCGATCGCTCTCCAATAGGCGACACTCGAGAATGCGTTGGGCCAAGATGTCTACCGTTACGTCTTCGGACATGGAACCGTTTCGAGCATGAAGTGGTGGTATTGGAAGTTGTCGGTGGCCAACGAGGTGGCCGAATTTCTCAAACGGAGCGAACTGTATTTAAACTAAGGGCCTTTCGCATCACCCCCCAACCAATCTAAGGTTAAGCCGCAAATCCCCAGCGTTGGAATTGACCGGGGATTTACAATGCCTCAATATGCATGCCGAACCTGAAACCTGAAACTCGAACTTTAAAAACGGCGACCGAGGCTAGAGGCGGCAACACCCTATGTATTGCCCGCTTCTCCGTGTGTAGCTCGCGTCTCCGTATATATCCCGATTCGCTGTGTGTTTCGCAACAGATCTGTCGATCGACGGCGGCTATTTTAACTGGTTTCAGCCCGTGACCTCAAAGCATTTTCTGAGAATACAGGTTGAATTTCCCAGAATCCATAATATTCCATCGCCCCTTTATGGGCAAATTCTTTGTAGGCCATACTTCAAAATCATCCATAATCCCCACTGTTGGGCGCAGAAAAAATCGGAATTTAATGGTGGTGACGGCATTTCGGATAGTTTTGGCGATCCGAAATGCCGTCAGGCAGGGAGAATTTTGGAAGTGGTTTGGTCAATTCATGAGCACTGGTGAAAGGGGACGTATTGCGATGGTGTTTTATTCTTCACCAAAGTTTTCCTTGAAAGCGTCTCGCTCACGGCGGGTCGCTTCCAGGTCAAACATCAAATACTTCATATCCAAACGCAGTTGACCTAACGCTTCTTGGATCAAATCCAGAATGCGACGACGGCGGCGAGTGTAATCCACGACCCGATTTAATGGATTCGTGACTTGCTCCTGAAATTCTTTGGGCAGTCGCTCAATGGCTTGGATCAAATCCATTAGGTCGCTTGGCAATTGCTCTTTGGTTGTCATCGATTGTCCGCTCATGAATGATTCTCCCGAATGCCCAAAAGTTGTGTTGTCTTGTGATGACCTACCTAAAAGCAGACCTGATGCCAGTTCCGAGCCCACACTGCTTCAAAACTCGCAACGTACTGAAAACAAAGGACTTACAGAAATCAACATTGGGACGCCGTTATTCTTATGATGCCAAAATACCACGACTCGAATGCTCTAGTCCTGGTCATAAAAAGCTGCTAAAAGCCCTATTTCGCTGCAAATATTGCCGTTTTCGTCAGTGAATGCTTCCCTTTTTCACCATGTTGATTTTTTGAAACCCATGTTTTCCACAATCAACCCATTCAGACACCTTTCCCCTCAAAAACAGGGACGAGGTGCGCGGGCTGAGGTCATGGGATCTAACCATGGACGACATTCGAACAGGGTATCATCGCAGAACAGATCGTTACGCGTGCCACCGCTTTGGCGTTCATTGTGGCTGTTTGGATGTGCCTGGGCCGCTGGGTCCCTATTTTTCGCCCCGTCGTCAGGATGTCAATTGTGGGGCCAGATCGCTCGTGAGCCGACTTCATCTGCAAGGGAACGGGCAGCAGCATCCCATTTCTTTGACGTGGCCAACCACAGCCAAAACCGCGGGGGGTGGACGTTTCAATCCAGCGATGCAGTGATGTTGCCAGGCTCTTGGCAGACCCGTGGGGAGAACGTGGCTGACGATTCCCTGCTCCATGCGACAAGCTCTTGGTGTGAAAGGATCGATTTCAAGTGCGGTCACGGCACAGAAGTCCTCGTGGCCTACCCCGTGGAACCCACGTTGATTATCCCCGAACTGGAAGTTCATCTGCGCGCTCGGTGCGAACAATCTCATTTGCAGTTGATCGCTCAAGTCACGTTTCCCAACACACCTTCGCCCAGCGGCAACGGACCTCTGAAGACCTTGATTCGCGGGCCGAAAATATCCGCAGCAAATCAATGGCATGACCTCACCTTCGGCTCGTCGGCCGCGCCGTTGACGGTCGACCTAAACGAACAAGTCTGGATCTTGCGAAGAAAGTATGGCATTCCGATCGACACGCAAAATGCGTTTATCGACAAGGTTGTCGTGAATATGTACTCGGAACCAGGAGCTCATCGCGCCTGGTTAGGCAGCCCCGAAATGACAGGGGCTGTAACAGCCCAACCCAAAATTGTGGCCCAATCCCCCATTCGCGATGTTCATTTGCGGCAGGTCGGTTTCGAACTGGATGATGATCGCCCGCCAGCCCGTTCGCGCCGCGCCGGGTCGGTGATCGAGGTTGACGAACGCCCTTTCTTCGCGAGGATGATCCAACACAATGGCGAGGCCTTCGAATACTTAAAAGGCCTCGGGTTTAACACCATTCAACTCGGCACTACGGCTACCTCTGAACAGCTACGCACTGCACTGGAATTGGAGCTGTGGATTGTCTGCCCCCCGCCACCTTCGACTGGCCTCAAACCCATGGGCAATTTTTACGATCCCGTCCTCGCGTGGTCCTTGGGTGAAAACCTTCAACAACAAAATGTCACGGCGACGCAACGCCTCTCGCGAGAGATCCGCGCCAATGACCCTCGCAAGGATCGCCCACTTTGGGTGAACATGAATTCCAGTTGGGCCGAATTCGGACAGGTCGCCGATATTTTAACGGTGGGCTTTCGACCGTTTGGGGCGAACTTCCCCCTCAGCCAATACGATAATTGGATTGGCGGCGTCGCGAAATCCATGACGGGCAATCTCCCCATTTGGAGCGAAATCCAAACCGAACACTCCCGCAGTGTTGTCCAACAAGCGGGCCTGATGACCGGTCGTCTCCCTCCCCTCCCCTTGTCTCGCGAACAGCTGGAATCCATGGCCTTCCAAGCGATCTCCGGAGGCGCACGAGGCCTGCGGTTCTTGTCGCGATCCAGACTGGACTCCGCCGATCCGCAAACTCGACTACGCGCTCAAACGCTGACCTGGCTGAACCACCGCCTGACCCTACTGGAACCCTGGATCATGGGAGGCGTGGTGATGGGGCAACTACCTAATGAGGACCCCAATCTCCAAGTTACCGCAATTAAAACCAATCGAGCCCAACTCCTATTAATTCAACAACAAACCCAAACCGAACAATACGTTGCCGGCGATGCTGAGATTCGTACGATTCGATTCCAAGACAACTACTCGGCTATCGCAGACCAAGCCTATTGGTTGACCGACTATGGCCTGCTGCCCTTGGGCCAAGATCGAACTGCCGCCGGAGCCACAATTCAGATCGATGCCTGCCCCAGCAACGCGGCAGTGGTTCTGACCCAAGACCCCGGGGTCATTCAACGATTGAATATGCTGTACCGTCGACAAGAGGCCGATTCCCCCTTGCTTCTTCGTTCCAATTTAACCCGGCAATGGCTGGCGTTCACGCAATTGGTGGAATCCGATTGCAGCCGCATGGGTCGCAGTTCGCCCATCGCCAGTGGAAATTATAACGAAGCCCTAAACGCGTTTCAAAAAGCCGACGCCCTCATCCGTTCGGGAAGTGCCATCGCTGCCGCCCCGCTCTTGGACATCGCTGACCAAAAGTTGGCGTCTACTCGACGCGAATTATTGAGCCTAGCGCGAGACCAATTCGCAGCTCCCATTTCCGACCCGCTGTTTTACCACATCAGCCTGCTCCCACTACATTGGACTCT
>JBGSIY010000856.1:0-4457 GCA_041742275.1 Pirellulaceae bacterium
AATGAGTCATCCAACCGAACAAGGTGAAAAACAGAATGTGGGCCGATGGCGAACTTAGAAATAAATCGTCCGCGCACCAATCAGGATTCCAAAAATATTTGGCCTTGGTCAAGTAATGACTCTCATTTACATCCGGGGCCGCCTGGCCACAATACAAGAGGATGACGCTGAAGGTCAGTAGGACCGCAGCAAAATCTCGTCGTCCCCAGTTGCCTGCTATGTTTTGAATTGGCAGGCGAGCGCCCGTTTCGGTGGGAGCGACGTCTTCGCTTAAACTCCCGTTCTTTGTTCTTGCCGCTTTGATCATATCCATCCGTTAAATTTGCTGCCGAATTTGGCCGACGGACTCACCATCCACTCGCACACGTGCGCCGTTTGCGGATATGATTAGAACTCGGTTTACATGAATTTTATTATGCTTAATATAACAGACAGATTCCAAACAGAATGAATGGTACTTCGTCGATGCGGCATCGCATCGTCCTTTTGGGCGTCGGACATACCAATGCGCATGTTTTACGAATGTGGGGCATGGGGCATGCTGTGGACGATACGGAATTGGTTTGCGTTTCGAATTTTCCCGTGGCCACTTATTCGGGGATGCTGCCAGCGGTGGTTGCCGGAGACGTGCCAGCGGATCTGATGGAGATCGATCTGTTGCGATTGAGTCAGAAGTGTCGGGCTCGTTTAGTGATTGCAGAAGTCCTCGGGATCGACCGAACCCAGCGTCAATTGACATTTTTGGATCGCCCCCCGCTGGCTTACGATGCCTTGAGTATTGGGATTGGTTCCGTTCCGACGTTTGAGGGTACGACCGTACTCGATGGTTCCTCTGTGGTGACCATTAAACCGATGCAGACGTTCCTTGCTCGCTTGGCCCAAGCCTTTCGCAGGTTGTCGCCACAGACACGAGCACCGCGAGTCGCCATTGTGGGGGGAGGCACTGCAAGCCTGGAAATCGCCCTCTGTCTGGCCGCTCGCTTTAAAAATAGACAGCACCCTCGGCAAACATCAGCCACGGAGCTGGACGTTGCCTTAAGGGAATTCGATGAGATGCCGGTCAGCATTCACACATCGGCTGTAACGATGGACGCGAACCTGTGTGCGTCCGCCGCTGCAAAACTGAACCGCGCCCTAGAGGATGCTCATATTCAAGCCTATACGCATCATCGAGTGAACCAAATTGAAACCGGGACACTTCATTTCGAAAATGCCGATACGTTTCCAGCCGACTTGGTCATCTGGGCGACAAGTGCTACGGCGTCCGAACTACTGAAATCGCTCGAATTGGAACACGATGAACGCGGTTTTTTGCTGACCCGCAGTACCCTGCAAACGACTTGGGACGATCATATCTTTGCGGTCGGAGACTCAGGAACCATGGTCGATACTCGCGTGGCCAAAGCCGGAGTTTACGCGGTAAGGCAAGGTCCTTTTTTAGTTAAAAATTTGGAAAACCTACTGCGTAAACGGCCCCTGGTGAACTACTTGCCCCAATCCGGTTTCTTAAAGCTAATTAATTTGGGCAACCAAACCGCCGTCGCCGAATATCGAGGTCTTTCATATCGTGGCCATGCCGCTTGGAAATTAAAACAGAGCATCGACACCCATTTCATGGAGATGTACCAAGATTACAAGTTGACTAACATGAACCCGACCGCTGTTTCCGACCCCGCCGCTCTCATGCGTTGCACCGGTTGTGGCGGCAAGGTTGCGGCCGAGGCACTGGCGGATATACTTGCGTCGGTTCGGGAAAGTCAAGCAGCTAACCCAGCGGTTATCCTCGGGTTGGATCACTACGATGATGCTGCGATTATTCATGTCCCCGAACAGCAAATCACAGTCACAACGGACTACTTTGCGGCGCCTGTGGACGATCCCTATTTGTTTGGTCGCGCGATCGTGAATCATGCGGCCAGCGATCTGTTCGCGATGGGTGCGGTGCCCACGGCGGCCATGGCAAATGTCGAAATCCCGATCGGCCATCCGCGTGGACAAAACCGAACGTTCCGAGAGCTCATGGACGGTTGCTTGTTTGAACTGAAGCGGATCAACTGCTCCTTAGTTGGTGGACACACGATCGAAGGCCCCCGGTTGGCGGCGGGGCTGACCCTGTTTGGCCGACAACTTGTTCCCCCGACTGTCAAAGGTGACTTGCAACCCGGTCAACAGTTGATCCTCACCAAACCGCTGGGCATTGGAATTTACCTCGCTGCCTGGATGCAGGCCCAACTCCCCGCCCATGCCTTGGCAGATTTGCAACGCTCGTTAACACTTGGAAATGACCTAGGACCATCACTCGCCTCACAATTTGGTATTCGAGCGATGACGGATGTGACCGGATTTGGTTTGGTAGGTCATCTCCGTGAGATGTTGTCGCCTCAACAGCTCTCCGCCCATTTGTGGCTGGATTCCCTGCCCGTATTGCCCGCGGTTGCCAAGTTACTCGATGCCAAAATCGAATCCACATTGGCGCCGTCGAATCAACAATCCGCTTTGAATTTTGGCTTACAAGGCAACAGAACACATTGGAAAGTCAAAACCTTGTTTGATCCACAGACTTGCGGCGGCCTGCTTCTCGCTTGCGAATCGCAGAAAACGGAAAAGATTTTAGAGACGTTGCGTGAGCACCACTATGACGAATCAGCCGTGATCGGTGAGGTCGTGTCGTCCGAAGAATCCAGACCGAAGATAACGCTCGTCTAATTTGGCCGGGGCAAACGGGCTGGGCTGATTCGAGGGCCGCGATAACCGAGTGACTTTTTTGCTTTCGTTACCGGTGACATTCGCACTGGCGGTTGCTTCCGATCCGTTGGTGGAAGGCTTAGGAGCCTGAGACGACGACATGTTGCCCCGCGGCTCTTGCTCGGATGCGGCGATTGTCCTTCGTTCCTCAACCATCACTTTCAATGACGTGATTTTACCGCGTAACATCTCCAATTCATGCTCTCCCTCTTCCAACCGAGCTTCTAATTTCAGCAGGCGGGCCTCGGGGTCTCGAATCAAAATGCGATCTAACAAATCTAATGCCACAATCGCTCGCCACGTTCGCAGGGCCAAGCCGCGCATTCGATACAACCGAACCGACTTTGACATCTGATTGAGCTTCAATAATTTTGCCAATCGAACGCTACGCAAAAAGGCAACCAATGGTAAAAAAATAACAACGACATCAATCCAGTTTTTTATCAAGTAACGTTTTTTGTTCGTCGTGATCGAAAACATCGTCACAAATTCAATCACAAAAGCGATCCAAATCAACGCCGTCGCACTTTGAAACGCGCCATACCAAAATGGATCGAGCGAAATGCGTTCCGACCATATCAGTTCGCAAATAATCAGCGGCAGAACCAGGAGTGCCAAACCCATCATGGGGAAGCTGAACCAATCGTGCAACCGGGACTCCAATGACTTCCCCAATTCTTGCCAGCCCAAAATGGGAAGCCAGATTCGTTTTTGCTTTTGATGATCGGCAGTAGCCATCCGGAGCGGCGGAATAAGTAAGACCCAAAGGTGCTGCGTTCCAATCCGATTGCCTTTGTACCAATGCAACACCAGCTCAACTGGATACACAAAGTAGATTAACGCCAGTGTTTTCAGACAGACAACGGAAACCACGGAGTTTAAATCGCCATGACTCAAATGCAACAGCATTCCTAAGACCACGAGGAACAACAGGCTGGCAACCCACATTACGGGTGCTAGTTCCACGTCCAGTGGAACCGGCCGTTCTTCGATATTTTTTTCGGGTGGTACGCTCACAACTGTGACTTTCTAACTCTTGATTTATCCGGGGCGAGAGCATAGCAAGGCCGTGGGAACCAAGCAACACAGTATTTTTTTCACACGATTCATAGTCTCTGCCGGACAACGCTGCCTCGATTGGGTGAATCGAGGGGAAACTATAAGAAATGATAGCAAAGATGACTCCTCGTGCCAATTTATTGGGAAAATACCGCAAGCCGCCTTGCCCGTTTCACACTCTGCAACATTGATTCCCTTGGCTCTACCTGGCCGATCACTCATTCTCCTCAGAAAGATGTGTCTATCTGGGGAGGTTGGGGGCGACGGAGCAGGGCACAGAATCGTCGACAGCTAAGAATAACCCTCTTATACTGTTCCTAACTGGATTTGTGCCGTAAGGCGATTCCTGAGTCGACGAAAACCAAGGCCCCCGAAGTTTGATGTAATCGAAGTTCAACGTAAACGAGTTCAAGGCCACGGAATTCCTTGTTTCCGAATTGCTGGCACATGGTGATTTGCGACACAGGTTTAAAATGGATCGAATTCAATTTCTTATTCCCCTTTGCCGGGTACACAATTGGAGGACTTTATGAGTTGCCGCATTCGAGTTTTAGCAACGGCCTGTATCTTGAGCGTGTTAGCCTTGAATGGACTTGTTGTTCCTGAGACGTACGGTCAAGAACCTCGACCGACAATTTCTGTGTCGGGTACTG
>JBGSIY010000857.1:0-2570 GCA_041742275.1 Pirellulaceae bacterium
GTTTTATCGCCCCGCGTTGTTTGCTTCAGGCAACTTACGATTCGCACGCGCAGGGTTTCAACTGGACCAATGGGAGACACGCTCGTTTCTGCAAGAAATCCATGCCGAGCAAGAAATTAACAACATTTGGACAGACGATTCCCGAATTGATTGTCGCCATTTTGAATTGAGCGTTGAACCTCATGCCGATGCCGAATTTGCCAGTCCCCCAATACCGTTCCAGACGTTGAAAAATTACAAAGTATGGGAACGTTCGTTACGTGATTTCTTGTACCGCACGCAAAATTATTTGGTATATGAATGCAATGAGTTGAAAGGCGCGTTTTCGCGCCCCGGCGAAACCCGAGGAGAGTTTCTCGTGAGATTAGAAACACTGATCAGCGAACACCGCGATCAAGAGACAGAAAAGCTGAGGGCTAAATTCGCCACGCGATTTCAGAAAGCCCGCAACGAAATCGATAAACTTCAATTGATGAAAGATCGCGAGGCAGCTCAATATAAAAGCAAACGACTGGAGTCGATCTTGGACGTGGGATCCTCGATCATGGGGGCATTGTTGGGGCGAAAAAGCCGACGGCGGGTTTCCACAACAGCTCGTAATATCAATAACACAGCAGAACAGCGAACCGATGTCCTGATTGCAGAAGAAAAACACACCAACGCCGTCAACGCCTACAAAGACCTGGATGTCGAATTTAACAAGGCCATGAATGACTTGCATGAAAAATTGCAAACCAGCAATGTGGTTTTAACGGAAACGTTGATCCCGCCGCGAAAAACAGATATCAAAATCGAGCGATTCTGTGTCTGCTGGGTACCTTATTTTCGTGATGAATACGGAAATATGGAGCTTGCTCATTAATCTCAAATATCTGGAAAAAGTTTCCTCGAACCAGCATTCAGAGCGGTGCCAAAACGGGGATTGAGCGGTGGCAACTCCAGCCAACATGTTTCAACATTTGGGATAATTGCCCTATGATGTTCGTTTCGCAAGCTTTCTGCATGGCAAAAAAGGCAATAACAGAATTAAGGATTGTCCAAAAAGTTATTTTTTGCACGATTCACCGACTTTAAACTTCGGTAGTACAAACCGCTATGAAGAGGCACCGGTTTGTCCTTTTATACGGGGCAAAATCCCCTAAGCATTTGTCTGTCAAAAGGGATCAAGTCGCCCAGTTTCTGCATCAATCCCTCTGGCAACGTTTTGCCCTTTTGGTTTAAAATCAGGTTGATTGCCAATTGAAATTCCAGCCTGACAATGAGCCCGTAGCGAGTAATATGAACCGATTAACCAGAAACATCCTGCTCAGTCTCATGTTCTGTGCCGCTTGGGTTGGCCCCCAGTTTTCGGCACTGGCCCAGCAGGATTGGGCTCGCAAAATGTTCAAAGAGTTCTCGCACGATTTTGGCACCGTGGTTAGAGGTGAAGAGGTTGAGTATCGGTTTGAAATTGAGAATGTTTACGAAGAAGACATGCGGATCGAGAGCGTGACGTCCAGCTGCGGGTGCACCAAAGCGACGGTGACTAAAAACGTTTTGAAGACTTGGGAAAAAGCGGAAATTATCGCCAAATTCGACACGATGGCTTTTTCGGGTCCGCGTTCCGCGCGATTGACCGTGCGATTCGGAAGGCCCTATAACGCCGAAGTCTATTTGGATGTCAAAGGGACAATCCGCACCGACACTGCGATCTTGCCAGGAATGATCAACTTCGGTACCTTCAGCGACCCGGCTGTGGCCAAGCAAACAATTACTGTCACCCGCTATGGCAATCCTAATTGGAAAATCGAAGATGTTTTGAGCACGTATTCGAATATCAAGGTTGGGTTGAAAGAAATTGAAAGGAACCAAAATCGCGTTAGTTATCAGTTGACCGCCATGTTGAAAGACGACGCCGAGGTTGGATACATCCAGTCCGAATTGATGATCCTCGCTAACGACCAGCCTGGCCGATCTGCTCCGGCGATGCGACTCCCTGTTCCTGTAATGGGAAATTTTTCCTTACCGCTGCAAATCAGCCCGCAGGTTATGAATATCGGCGGTATCAAAGCGGGGGAGCAGGTAAGCAAAAAAGTGATCATCAAAGCTGAACAAGCTTTCTCGCTGATCGATGTTACCTGTCCTAATAGTGCCTTTCGCGTTTCGGCACCGAGCGGGGTAAAGAAAGTGCATATTGTCGAAGTCATATATACTGCAGAAGACGCCGGAACAAACGGTGAATCAAAATTGAAATTCACCACCGATTTACCCGGTGCTGGAAAAGAAGTCGAATTAACGGCCATCGTCTCGGTTGACGATAATTAACCTTGCGCATGGCGACAAAAGTTTACGAGAACTGGCTACAAACGCCAGACATAGAACAAACGGGAGCTGGTTCAAAAGCCCCTGTCGAAGGCTGACGAAAATGTCTAAATCTGGGACATTTAGAAAAAAGATAGGGAAAGACGGCGATTTGCCGTAGCTGCCAGTTGTCGCTTCGCCGAGACGAGCCTGGGACGAAACGCGGGATCGCAAGAGTGAAAGGGATTCAACTACGAAGCTGTCTCGACGTCTTGCGGTAAGTGGAAAAT
>JBGSIY010000858.1:0-5682 GCA_041742275.1 Pirellulaceae bacterium
TCGCGAAAACAAATTCAAATTTTTTGTAAACGAAGGTCAGTCAGGCAACTATTGTGAATCGCTTTTGGGCCATTTTGTTTCTGCTCGTCCCCCTTTTGGGCGTTGCCTCGTATGGGCTGGCCGCGTTTCAAATTTGGCCCATGCAAGGTTTATGGCTGCCCGATAATTACAGTCGTGCGGGGGAAACGATCGATTTTTTGTGGACGGTGATCCATGTCATTGGCGGGTTCATTCTACTGGGAACCGGTTTGGTACTGGCCTATTCCATTTGGACTTTTGGCAGTGCCCGTCGACAACAAGCCCGTTATTTCTATCACAACACACGACTGGAAATCATTTGGTCGATCATTCCTTGCGGGATTTTGATTTTTATTGCCGTGTTTCAAATGCAGTCTTGGGAGGACAATAAATTAAACCAGCCGATGGTGATGGTCGATGGCGTTTCGACACCTCAGGCTCCGCTGGCCCGCGTCGTCGCCCGCCGTTTTGGATGGGAAATTTATTATCCAGGTCCCGATGGCCAATTAGAAACGGCGGATGACTTTTATATTGAAAACGAATTGATCGTTCCGGCAAATGAAAACGTTGTTCTGCAACTGGAGAGTCGCGATGTGATTCACAGTTTTTTTGTGCCGAACCTTCGTCTTAAACAAGACATTCTGCCGGGCCGCCAGCACTTGGTATGGTTTCAGGCAACTCAAACAGCAGAGACTGAAATTGTGTGTGCTGAATTGTGCGGCTGGGGCCATTACACCATGCAGGCCAAATTAAAAATCGTGAGTCGTGAGGCTTACGATGCGTGGATGGCTGAGCGAACGCAGAGGCTTTCGAATACTGACGAGGAACAATAGATCGTAACATGAATCCATCTGCATCAACGACGCACGCGGTACCTCGCCAAAATGGTTTGCTCCATTTTTTTTCGACCTATGTGTTTGCACGCGATCACAAGATCATCGGTTTACAATTTTTGTTTTCCACGCTGATTTGGTATGCGGTGGGAGGGCTATTGGCTCTGGCGATTCGCTGGCAATTGGCGTGGCCTTGGACAGAAATTCCGATCTTAGGACGGTGGTTGTTTGCAGCGGAGGGGGGACAAATCACCGGCGAGTTTTACAACGTCCTTTTCACGATGCATGCCACCATCATGATCTTTTTTGTGGTGATTCCGATTTTGGCCGGTGCGTTCGGGAATTACTTGATCCCCTTGATGATCGGCGCCCGCGATATGGCGTTCCCCACATTGAACATGGCCAGCTATTGGCTGATGTGGCCAGCCTTTGGGTGCATGATTGCCAGTTTGATGACACAAGGGACCGGGCCGAGTGCGGGCTGGACCTCGTATCCGCCCTTGAGCGTGCTGTTTGGAGAGGCCCAGGGGTTGTGGCTTCTGGGGCTGATTTTTTCCGGTGTGGCCTCCATGATGGGTTCGATTAATTACATCACCACAATTTTTCAGATGCGTGCCCCGGGCATGACTTTGCTACGGATGCCAATGACGGTTTGGGGCATGCTGATAACTTCGATCTTGCAAGCGTTTGCTTTGCCAGTCCTGACCGCAGCTTTGTTTCTGCTCTTGTCGGATCGGATGTTTAACACGTCGTTCTTCTTGCCCGAGGGATTGGACTTAGGGACAACAACACGATTAGCAGGTGGCGGTGAACCCCTACTATGGCAACATTTGTTTTGGTTTTATTCCCACCCTGCTGTCTACATCATGATCCTTCCCGCGATGGGGATGATCTCCGACATCCTCAGTTGTTTTGCGCGAAAGCCGTTGTTTGGCTATCGGCCCATGGTGTTTTCAATGATAACGATCGCCGGGATGGGGTTCATCGTGTGGGGACATCATATGTTTGTTTCCGGGATGAGCTATTTTCTGTCGGTTTCTTTTTTGATATCCACGATGCTGATTGCTCTTCCCAGCGGAGTGAAGGTCTTCAATTGGTTGGCGACATTGTGGGGCGGACGTTTACGATTCACGTCCCCCATGTTGTTTGCGATGGGATTTGTGTCGATGTTTGTCATTGGTGGTTTATCGGGGATAGTCATGGCAGCTCCTCCAGTGGACATCATGATCCACGACACTTATTACATTGTCGCTCACTTCCATTATGTTCTGTTCGGCAGCAGTATTTTTGGGGTCTTCGCGGCGATCCATTTTTGGTTCCCCAAGATGTTTGGGAGAATGATGAATGATACTTTGGGAAAAATCCATTTTTTCATCAGCTTTGTAGCCTTGAATTGTACCTTTTTTCCGATGCATTTTTTGGGAGCTCGTGGTTTGCCGCGGCGTTATGCGGATCACTATGTGGTCGAGGCCTTTCGCGACTTGCAACCCGTTAATGAATTCATTACTTGGTCTGCGATGGTCATGGGATTGGCCCAAATCATTTTCTTCGTGAATTTTTTTGGCAGTTTGTGGTTTGGCCGCAAGGCCGGGCGGAACCCTTGGAATGCCAATACGCTGGAATGGTCGGTACCAAGTCCTCCTCAACATGGCAATTTTGATTTTCAACCCCAGGTCTCGCGCGGCGCTTATGAATACAGCACGCCGGGCGCTGAGAAAGATTATTCTCCTCAAATGGACGAGTCCTTATTGCCCAGTGAACGGTGAATTGAAATCATGCGTAACTGAACAGAAGCGCCTTTTTTACCTTGGGCCAACCGCACCGCTTGGTTGCTGCCTGGGGTTGCGTTTGTGTTGATTTGGTTCGGCGGAGTGGTCCATGGCACCCCCTGGTCGAGCGTGGTGGCGTGATGAACAACGGGGCGGAACGCGACATTTTGCCCGGTGCGGACTTGGCAAAAAACAGTTAAAATAAGGGCTCGTCGACAGCAAGGCGGGGAAAGGCGAATGGCCCATCCTCCTCCCTCGCTCTTAAGTTTAATGGCGGATACGAATCGGATAACATGAGTACAAAAATCAAACCTGAATCCATGGCAGAACGCTCTATGTTGTCGCCGCGCGCCCTCGCTTACATCGAATTGACCAAGCCTCGGATATCGACGATGGTGATGATCACCATTGTGGTGGCTGCCTTGATCTCGAACGCCGGTGCAACAGATTTTTCAGTTCTGTTCCATGTGGCCGTGGGGATGTTTTTGGTCGCTGCCAGCGGCAACGCCATGAATATGTATCTGGAGCGTTACTCGGATTTTCTCATGCCGAGAACAGCGAAACGCCCATTGCCCGACCAGCGACTTTCTGCGGCGGACGTCACGACTTTTGCTGCCATCACGATCGGTATCGGTTTGCCCTACCTGTTGTTGACCCTCAATTGGCAGACCAGCTTGTGTGCGGCATCCACGTGGTTCTTATACGTGGCCGTGTATACGCCGATGAAGCGGGTTTCCCATTTAAACACGGAAGTCGGGGCCGTGGCTGGGGCTCTGCCTGTGATTTGTGGTTCGTTGGCCGCGACGGGCAGCGTGGAAGCGTTTGGAGGGGGCCTGTTCTTGATGTTGCTTTTTTGGCAGTTCCCCCACTTTATGGCCATCGCTTGGCTGTACCGTCAGCAATATGCCGATGGCGGATTGAAGATGTTGACAGTGACAGAACCTACGGGTGCTGCGGCCGGGCGCAAGGCGATCGTGATGGCGATCGCAACGGGTGCCGCCAGCTTGGTTCCGATGATGGCAATCGAGAGCTCAATCGCCGCAGCGATCTTTGCCGGCATCAGCATCCTCTTGGCCGCTGCCTATCTGTTCTTTTCGATCCAGTTCGCTCGTTCGAGAAATGATTTGACTGCCAGAAAGCTGTTGCGCATCTCGATTATCTATCTGCCGTTGTACATGGTTTTGCTATTGGTTTTCCATCGATTCTAGTCCTTTGTTCGAGCAGATGGTATGAGCGTTACTGAGGCCCCACTCTTACACCAACCAGCCGTTCCCATTCCTAATGGGAAATTGGCGATCTGGTTATTTCTCTCGACCGAGATCATGTTTTTTTCGGCCCTTATCGGTTGTTATATTGTCTATCGATTTGGCGTCCCCGCCGGGACTTGGCCCACGCCGCATTCAATGCATGTGGTGGAATGGATTGGAGGATTGAACACGACAGTGTTATTGGCTTCGAGCGCCGCGATTGTCATGTGTCTCGAAAATGCCAAACGCGGCTTGGTCGGGAGGGCCAAAGCCTGGTTGTTGTTGACCGCGGCCTTGGGCACCGTATTCTTGGGTATCAAGATGTACGAATACAGCGAGAAATTTCGTCATGGCTTGTTTCCGGGCTTAACTCAACAATCCATCTACGATCGAAGTGATGTTAACTTCCTGTCGGGTCTCCAAGGTTCTATGGTTAGCGGTTCCGTAGTCAGCGGTACCGTGGTTAGGGGTTCCGTGACCAGCGATGCCATCAGCGGAAGCGTACTGGCCAATTCGGAAACGAACTCCGCTACGGCTTCCGCCGCCGAAAACGTGCCCGACACCGGTTCGCCCGCGCCGAACTCCTCCGGTCTGTCCGCAGAGACCGCCGATCTCAAAACCGTTTTTCGATTGGGGATCATTTCATGGACGAACGATATACTTCCCCACAATACCGACCCTGTTTATCAACGACAATTACTCGACAGTCTGGCGGATCTGACTAGCCTGCATGGCCCTAGCGGGCAATATGATACGTTCTGGCAACAAGAACGAGCCGCAGCCCAAGCAGAATTGAGCTCCTTAGAAACCGAAATGAAACAGACTTCCACGGAACTGGCCGAAAACCAAGCCAAAATTCGCGAAACGGCCAACGCTCCCGACGCAGACGTTGTCAAACGAGCGGCCGAGTTGACGTCCAAACTCACCCAAGGCAACTTACGGATGACGGCCCTGACCAACCGCATCTCGGCTATTGATTCGTTTGCCTTGGAACACCACCGCCCCGTCGCAGAGAAGTTGCAAACAGCGATACCGGCGGTCATCCCCAGTGGCAATTTGTGGGTCAACACCTATTTTATGTTGACAGGATTCCACGCGTTGCACGTTTTGGGTGGAATTGTCGCAATGTTGGTGATGATTCCATGGTCGCTAAATGCTCGGCGAGCTGGAACAGTTGAGAATATTGCTTTGTATTGGCACTTCGTCGATGTCGTCTGGATCTTTTTGTTCCCGCTGATTTACCTTTACTGATATCGGAATTTTTGCTCGATGATACTACCTTCCGAGAAAACAGCCGACGATCATGTGCACAACTCTTCTGCCGGCCCGAGTCATGCAATGAGATGGGCTATCATTTTTTTAATTCTGTGTGGTTTGACCGGCACTTCGTTTATCGCCGCCAATTCCAGTTTGATGGAAAACCGATTGGTGGGCTCACTGATCATTGGCGGGATCTCTTTGTTAAAGGCCATGTTAGTAGTTCTGTTTTTTATGCATTTATGGTGGGAAGCGAGTTGGAAATACCTGGTGACCGTGCCCGCTCTGGTGATGGCGGTTATTCTTGCGTTGTCCCTGATTCCCGACATCGGTTATAGAACAGGTTTGTATTCTCAAGAACGCCAAAAGTTCGCCCCAACTGCGACCTCTGACACCCATTCGAATGACCCCGTTTTAAAGAACTCTTTTCATGACTAAATTGACGCCAATAGTATTGTGGACGCTTGTGCTTGTCATTGGGGGCATGACTTTTTATTCCTTCAGTCGCAGCCAACGATCCAATCAGCCGGCTATCGGCCAGCCCATGAATGATGCCAA
>JBGSIY010000859.1:0-10991 GCA_041742275.1 Pirellulaceae bacterium
GATCCAACAACGTCAATCCGCGTTGATGCTGTTTTTGATTGATTCATCACGTTCCATGCAGTTGCCCCATCGAACCGAGCAATTGACACGTTGGCAAGCTTTGCAACAAGCGATTGCGGAAAACGAACCGCGGCTCAGGAAATTACGAGAAGAACAGGTTGACGTTCGCTTTCTCACGTTCGACTCTAGGACTCAGTCTCGCGAATTTGTCGAAGCAGGCCTAAATCTGCCGGAGTCTCCCGACGGAGCCCAAACCGATATCGGCTATGCCATTTCCCAGTCGACGCGAGGATTTCGCGATCAACGCTTGACCGGCGTGATCTTGGCCAGCGATGGCGTGCAAAACACCACCAACGCGGAAGTCGAAATCATTGACGCCGTACGCGGCCTTGAAAACCAGGAAGTCCCCTTGTTCACCGTGCCGTTTGGAATGCCTGCTGACGTGGGACAATTGGCCGATGTCGCCATTACCAACTTGCCCGATCATGACACCGTGTTTGTCAAAAACCGCAAAATCGTTCGAGCCTCGTTGCTGTCCCGCGGTTTCGCCAATCAACCCATCACGGTGCAGTTAGTCATTTCGCGGAAGGGCATGGAGGAACAGATTGTCGACACACAAATTTATACACCCAACCAAAGTTACCAAGAACAAACTATTGAACTCAGCTACACGCCCAGTCAAGCGGGCAGTTATCGCATGGCCGTGCGTGCGGTTCCCTTGCCCAACGAATCGGCAACATTGAACAACGAACTAACGTCCTTTCTAACCGTCTACGAGGGTGGCTTGAGAGTCCTGTTCATCACCGGAGTCGACCAGTGGGAGCAAAGTCGACTCAAGCGAGCGATCCCCGCCAAGATCGGGTCTGACGACTCCAACGCCCAAGGGATTGAGATTGAGTTTTTCCCGATCTACGACGATGAACGAACCCGCCAAATGTCGTGGCCGCTGGGAGGAAAACTCACCGAAGCCATCCGCAATCCGGCTGTCGATGTGATCATTATCAATGGCGTCGATTCGCGAGCCCTATTCCAGTCTCAAACCAATGAAGCCAATCTGTTGGCGATCGAAGAAGCTGTCTCTCGCGGCAAAGGGCTGATGATGTTGGGGGGCGCTCATAGCTTCGGTCCCGGTTTGTATCACTCCACACCCTTGGCAAATGTCCTGCCAGTCACAATGAATGAATTCGATCGCCAAGAATTCGATCGTGACGTTCGCACCGAATTGCATATCCCTGGCCCGGTTGAGCTGGTTCCGGTGATCGATCATCCGCTGGTCCACTTGCGCGATGAACAAGACTTTCGCCAGGCTTGGTCGGAACTCCCACCATTGCCGGGTGCGAATCGTTTTGCCAGCGTCAAAGACCTTAGCGATGTGACGGTTCTGCTCGCCTCAAAAAACAACGATCCGATGTTAGTTGCCGGAAACTATGGCGGCGGCCGAGTCCTGGCCTTCGCCGGCGATTCGACCTGGCTCTGGTACAACCACGGCTTTCGCGAGGAACACAAACGCTTTTGGCAACAAGTCATTCTTTGGCTGGCCTTCCCCGATGGTTCAGCGAAAGACAGTGTGCGGGTCTTTTTGGGACAACGGAGGTTTCAACCATTGAGCCCCGTGACGTTCACAACCGAAGCCCGTACGGTCACGGGTCAAACCATTCCTGACGCCGATTATTCAGCGACGTTGATTTCACCCGCAGGAACAGAAACTCCCATCCCCATCGGCCGTACTGACGATCAAGCCAGAGGAACCGTGGACGCCGAGGCACTGGATGTTCCTGGCATCTACGCCATTCGTGTGGCGGCCGGACGAGGCACTGAAAAAATTGGTGAAACAGAAGTTGAATTTTCCATATACGATCAAGATAAAGAAAAATCGAACCCCGCTGCCGACCCGCAACTCCTCGAACGACTCGCCAACCAAACCAAAGATTTTGGCGGCAAAACCGTGCTGCCCGAGCAACTGGGCGATCTTCTGGACCAACTCGCTTCGGAATCCGAGAGTCTCGACGTTTATACGCCCCAGCGATGGCAACTGGGACAAACGGCGACCGATTCGGCTATCTTTTTAGGTTTATTTGTCCTGTGCCTGGCCACCGAATGGTTTTTTAGAAAAAGATGGGGCCTTGTCTGAGCGATTACCCATCTCCAAACCACGAGAAAACGTTATCAATTGTTGCTCTGCATTTTTTGCTTGCGGTAGAACCCCCCATCAACGCTCGGCAACCGTTTTTTTTGGACCCCCCACAACAATCCAAAACGCCAGTGGACTCCTGAACGAATCACCCCTTCGGAACTGGGTTTGGATTTAGGTTCATCCCAAGGTAAAATCCATAGGTTCATTTCCAATCGCTGAAACCTAGCCATTTCGATACTGTAGGGTTGGCTGGCGAACTCGGTCTTGTTTCTCTAAATCTTTTTCTGTTTTGGTTTCCCCATGTCGACAATCAAATTGCATCAACACCCTGAATTCGCTGTGGTCATGGCCGACATCAAACGCGCCTCGCGTCACATCGCCACGTACGCCCATCGCACGCCGGTAATGACGTGCCAAAAAATGGATGCACTTGCCGGACACCAATTGTTTTTCAAATGCGAGAATTTACAGAAGACAGGTGCATTTAAGTTTCGTGGAGCGATCAATGCGGTCAGCCATTTGACACCGGAACAGCTGGCCCAAGGCGTTGTCACTCACAGTTCAGGAAATCATGCGGGTGCCCTTGCCCTCGCCGCGAAACTATTTCGGACCCAGGCATACGTGGTAATGCCAGAAAACTCATTGAAGGTCAAACGAGAGGCGGTGCTGGAGTATGGCGGCGAAGTCATCGATTGTGCTCCCAACCAAGCCGCCAGGGAGGCCGCGGCGGCCGAAGTTCAACAACGAACCAAGGCCACTATGATCCCTCCCTATGACCATCCGCATGTGATCGCCGGCCAGGGAACCGCGGTACTGGAACTCATTCAACAGGTCCCCAATTTAGACATTGTCATCGCTCCGGTGGGCGGTGGCGGACTCATGTCGGGAACTGCGATCGCAGCACGAGAACTTTCACCTCGAATCAAAGTCTTTGGCGCCGAGCCGGTGGGGGCCGATGATGCCGCCCGCAGCAAACAAACCAATCGATGGGTGCCGCAAACCAACCCGCAAACCATCGCCGACGGTCTCCGGACCAGCCTGGGCGAATTGACTTGGCCCATTATTCAGCGCAAGGTCCAGAAAATCATCACGGTCACCGAAGAAGAAATCGTCACAGCCATGCGTCACTTCTGGCAACGCACAAAATTCCTAATCGAACCCAGTTCCGCCGTCGCCGTCGCTGCGGCGCTGAAGGCAGAAGAAATCGGAGAGGGACCACGAAAAAATATCGGGATCATCATCAGTGGCGGCAACGTCGATCTCGATCAACTCCCTTGGTAAACGACTCCGTTAGCAAGTTTAGGGAACGACGCGGAATTTCTACCTTCCCGGCCCCAACAACTCTTTCCCCGAAACCACGGGTCCAGTGCGTTGAATCATTGCGGTCCGTCATCCACGAAACACGTTGTTCAAGGGCAGCGGTTTTTTTTCAGCGGATTTTGTTCCGTGTTTGCTTGTCGAAGACCTCTGGGTCAATCAACCAGCAGCGCATACAACAAAACATTCACGGCAATTTTTGCAGCATCTTCTTTCGCATATCCCTGACATTGGTTGGCCGAGGCGTTTTCCATGGCACAACTTAAATCGTAGGGCGAAAAAACCACGGCCCACCGCCCTTCAATCTCGATGCCCTTCAACTGCGGGGCTGTCTTCTGTTCCACGTAACCTTGGGGGGCCTGAAAGTCCGGAGTCCGGAGCGTTACGGTTTTAAGGTCATGCCCATAAGTCGCCTGCCATATCGGATGATTTGCCGGAATCGGCTTCAATCCTCCCGGGAAAATTTTTTCTAACTCTTCCTCGATGGACTGATTGAACTCGGCACTACTACAAATCGAATCGATAAACAACAAATTGCCGTTTTCGAGATATTTCTTGATCGCTTGGCGTTCTTCCGCAGAAAATCCAAGTGCATTGCGGCCATGCAAAAACAAAAGAGGATAGTTCGCCATTTCTGCAAAGTTTACCGGGATGACTTTCTTTTCCATGTCGATCGTAAATTGTGTTTGCCCAGCAAACTCCAGCAGAATATTTTTCCAAGCATTCGGGGCATCGTCGGCTCCTCCAGCGTGCTGCAGTTTGGGATAGTTCAGGACACGGTTTTTCAAAACCGTGACCTCTCGATCGACTAACTTGGGGCGGGACAATCGCTGCAATAATTCTCGACCGGTAGCATAAGCGGCCACATTAACGCCAAACTTTCGCAGCTCGACAATTTGTTCCGAAACGTTGGCGGGAAATTTATCCAGAAACGCCGGACGGTCCAGCCTCCAATAGCCCGTCAAGTTGCGAGAAACATAGATCACCCCCGTACGACAACACGTTTGCAAACCGTACACTGGCCACCCCGGATTGGGCTTGATCAAATAATTGGCGGTCCACACGGGATGCTCTGCCCCCAATGGCTCAAACGGGGCATCGGGAAACAACTCTGCCATCAATTCCCGAAATGATGTATCGAAGGGGACCGCGTCGCCACAACCGTCGCCTTGGTACGCTTCGGCAAAAATAAACCCGCCGTTCTCGACGTAATCCTTCAGGGCTTTTTTTTGTTGTTCCGTTAGAATTAGTTTTTCTCGACCCGCAATGTACAAAATTGGCGCTTCACGCAAGTCATTGGCCGTCGCTTCCTTCGCCCGAATCGTTTGCCAAGTCATCGGGAGATTCCATGCCTTTTCTGTTTCACGTGTCAAGAAATGAATACCCTCGGGATGCAAGTCCCATTCGTTACTCGATTCGGTGTATTGGTATTTCCCAAACAGGATGGGACGCAATCCCTTGGACAAGAACAACAGGGCAAAGGACGTATCGATAATATCTTTACGTAGTTCGTTGGCCGAGAACGAACCATTGCGATTCTGTTGAGTCAACAGGTGTCCGGCCCCCACTCGATACCAGTCATGATCTCCAATAAATCGCTGCCCCGTCAATCGAGCGGCTCGCTCCAATCCATATAGATAATAGTACTTGGTGGCCACTCCACCGGCCGGATTGGAGGTGACTCGGAAATTGGAAGCCAACCAACTGATGCCCCGCAACACGCGTTCGGGGACTTGTGTGGGCTGGCAACAGTTAACCGAACCATTCAGCAAAAAGCTGAGGGGATCGACTCTGTTTTCAAAAACAATCATCAACGACGAGATTCCAGCACAAGTCATACTTCCCGTCGGGTCATCTCCACGCTTGTAACCAAAACCGCCTCGAAACGAAGCCGCTCGTTGCCAGTAAACTTCGGCCAGATCCCACGTCGGCATTTCGACTTTGGCTCCCGCTTGAACCGCCTCATGTAGAGCCAATAAAGCGAACTGTGAGTTGGAGGCGTCCGCCGTCCAACTGGCTTCCACATAGTCCCATCCCCCTTTGACGGGTTCGGCCGTGCACTGGTTTTTGATCAACCAGTCGGCGTCACTCTGAATGATCCGCGTATATTTTTTATAGGTCGGGTCCGCCGCAGCTAACGCCAAAACACGCAATGAAACGCCGTAAACCGTTCGTTCATCGTCCTGGGGAAATCGCTCAATGTATCTGAGAGCCCTCGCAATCTGGGGTTTTTCGGGTGACTCACCGGCACTGGTCAGGGCCAAGACGGCCAATGCGGTGGTTGCCCCGCGATAACTTCGTCCAATATTCCATTCGGGCCAATGATCTTCTTCCTGCACCGAATAAAGGTATTCGATCGTTCGATCGATGCAGGCCTGCACCGCTTGCGGATCTGGAGATTCCACTTGTCCCTGAAGCCTACTGGACCCCAAACAACAGATTGAGCAACAGATCAAAATTCTCTTCAAAAGCGGGCGCATTTAATTCCTGTCTCCAACGACTCAACATCACACGGGTGGTCCACCTCAATTTTTAAGGTGAAATGACTCGCGAAACCATGTCGTTTTTATTACTCGAATCTGATAAAACGAAGCTATTGGTAATCGTATCCAATTGGGTTGATTCGGCCCATTGGTTTTACGTTTCGACTTAACACACATTAGTCCATGTCCCCGAAAGGCACCTTGTGTCAGGCAAATCAAGAAGTTTGGGAGATGTCCTTCAAGAGTTCCGTGAACATCGCCAAGTGATGGAACAAGAATTACATAAAGTTATTGTCGGGCAAGACGAGGTGATTGAACAGTTGTTTGCCGCCATTTTTACCCGCGGCCACTGCTTGCTGGAAGGGGTCCCGGGCCTGGCAAAAACGTTGATGGTCAGCACCATTGCTCGCATTATGGACGTCACATTCAAACGCGTCCACTTCACTCCCGACCTGATGCCCAGCGATATTACGGGTACCAATGTTCTAGATGAAGACGAATCAGGACGTCGCAGCTTCCGATTTGTCGAAGGTCCCGTTTTCACGAATATCCTATTGGCCGACGAAATCAACCGGACACCTCCCAAAACGCAATCGGCACTCTTGCAAGCCATGCAGGAACGCGAGGTCACCGTCGGTCGCGAAACGTTCCAACTCCCCAACCCTTTCTTCACCATCGCGACACAAAATCCGATTGAACAAGAGGGGACATATCCGCTCCCCGAGGCCCAACTTGACCGGTTCATGTTCAACATCAAGGTCGGTTATCCGTCGGCCGAGGAAGAGGAAAAGATTTTAGCTGCCAGCAGTAGTGGCGAAGTTCCCGAAATCAAAAAAATCTTAACAGCCAAAGCCATTGCCAACTTACAAAAACTGGTCAGCTCGGTTGTGGTGACCGACTATATCATCAAATATACGGCCGCATTGGTACGAGCCACTCGCCCCGCCGACGTCACCGCACCCGAAGTTGTCAAAGAGATGGTCGATTGGGGAGCGGGACCCCGTGCGGGACAGTTTTTAATCGCCGGTGGCAAAGCCATCGCTGCCATGGACGGTCGCTTCTCCGTCTCGCTCGATGATATCCGCAAGGTCGCGGTGCCCGTTTTACGACATCGTATTAGCACAAATTTTCAGGCCCAAGCCAACGGGATGACGAGCGAAAAAATCATTGAACAATTGATCAAAGATATCCCCGAGCCGGCTATCGAAAAATACAAATAATAAACGGGTCCCTGCGTCACTGCTGCCCCGACTCCCTCTCATTCGAATTACGTCGTTTCCATGTCGGTCGAAAAATACCTCAAGCCCAGTGTGATCAACCAAATCAAACGGTTGGACCTGCGCGCGCAATTTGTCGTCAAGGGATTTTTACACGGACTGCACGCCAGTCCCCTGCATGGCTTCAGCGTGCAGTTTAGCGAACATCGACGCTACTCACCCGGGGACGATCCCCGAAACATTGACTGGCGTGTCTTTGCTAAAACCGACAAATACTATATTAAAAAATTCGAAGCCGAGAACAATTTAAATGGTTATCTGATCATGGACTTGAGCCAGTCCATGGATTACACCTACCGTCAAGAACTCACAAAATTTGACTATGCGATCTGCTTGGCGGCCGCGTTGGCCTACCTGATGATTTCGCAACATGATCCCGTGGGCTTAATCACGTTCAACGAAGAAGTCCGCGAAAGCCTAGCTCCCAAATCAAAACGGGCTCAACTGGCCAATATTCTTTCTGTCTTATCGCGAGCCAAACCCTCTGGAAAAACCGATTTTCGTAGACCCACCGAACAGATCGCGTCGATGTTGCGCCATCGCAGTCTATTGATGGTTTTTTCGGACTTGCTGATGGATGACCCCGCACAACTCGATTCCCTGTTCCAACTCGCCTATGCTGGGCATGACATTATTCTCTTTCATATCTTGGATGAAGCCGAAGTTTCCTTTCCGTTTCGCGGCAGTTATAAGTTCCGCGACCCGGAATCCAATGTGGAAATTGACACGGATGCCAACGGTGTCCGCGAGAGCTACCTCGCGGCCGTGAAAAAATTCCGCGACGACTTGACCCTGAAAGCTCAGAAGAGTCGCGTTGATTACGTGCCGCTGGACACCAGCATGCAATTTGACAATGCTCTGATGGAATACCTCATCACGCGGAGAATGAGGTCCTAATCATGATCTTTGCCAACGGTTTGTTGTTGCTATTGGGGGGACTGCTGATCGCCGTCCCCGTCGTGTTGCATTTTTTGATGCAACCCAAGGCCAAACTAGCGGACTTTCCCGCCATTCGGTTCATCCAAGCTCAGCACTTGGCGAGCAAGCGTCAAATGCGGGTTCGGCATTGGGTCTTGTTGGCCCTCCGCGCCCTGGTGATCCTCCTCCTGGCTCTGGCACTCGCCGGTCCCGCCGTCGCTCAAGCTGAATACGGTAAATGGGTGGGTGTGATCGGATTTGGTATTTTGGCATTGGTATGCCTGGCACTAGCCATCATGAGTTCCATGGGCAAGCGAACGAATGCAACGCTAAACGCTATCCTTGTGGCTGCCACGTTTCTGTGTTTGCTCGTGGCCGGGTTGATGGGCTATCGCGCGTTGCAAGCCGATTCAGCCGGAGTGATTGGCGATACTGCCGAACCGGTCGCCGCTCTGATCTTGTTCGATAATTCTCCCCGCATGAGTTATGTGCGTGAAAATCAGTCACATTTCCAACGGGCACAAGATATGGCGAATTGGGTCCTCACCCAACTCCCCCCCGGGAGCCGCATTTCTGTGGTCGACACCCAAGACGACCAACCGTTTTATTCCGTGGACCTGGCCGCCGCTCAAAAACGACTCGACACATTTGAAATCAATTTTTTGGCTCAACCCCTGTCCAACCTCTTGCAACGAGGAATTGAGTTCCTTCAGGACGCCGAGGAGAAACGAAAAGAAATTTATGTCCTCAGCGATTTGACAGCCGCGTCTTGGAACCACCCCCGAGACGGCGTCCTCGTTGATCAACTTTCTGACAACGAAAATATTTCGTTATTCGTGATCGATGTGGGCACCGATCGCCCTGTCAATTTAGCCCTTGGTGAACTGGAACTCGAGGCGGATCGACTCACTGAAAATAGTCAATTAATACTCAACACCACGCTGCAATCGTCCGATCGCGAGGAACAACGCACGCTCCAACTCGAAATCGAGAAACCCGACCTAACTCTCCCCGTGATTCAAAATGGCAAAACCGTAGTACCTAATGAATTCTGGCGACAATCGCAATCGGTTCAATTCCCTATTTCCAGCGGAGCGCCTCTCCGTCTGCAATTTGGCCAAAGACTCCCCATTGGTGTGCATCACGGCAGCCTAGCCATCGTCGGCGGCGATGGCCTGGAACTCGATAATCGTCGCTACTTTACAGTCGAAGTTCGGGAATCGTGGAAGGTGTTGGTGGCGTCCGGCAGGGGCGTTAATCCCAGTAACCTCACAGAGATTTTGGCGCCCGCCAGTTTGGTTGAATCGGGCTCCGCTCCCTTCGATGTCACCACGGTGACCCTTGATAATTTAGCTCAATATGACCTGGGACAATTTCAAACCATTTATTTGCTCGATCCCTCACCCCTCACCGACCCCCAATGGGCCCTCCTAGAAAAATTCGTAGCTCAAGGCGGCGGGTTGGGGATTTTCTTGGGCAGCCGTGCGGGAACGGGGGGAAGCATTGACCCTAGCTTTGTCACGGAAAAAGCCCAGGCCGTGATCGGCGGTCAAATCACGACCATTTGGACCCGTACCGAGGGCGATAATTTTTTCAGCCCCGAGGACCTTTCACATCCCATTTTTAAGCTCCTCCGCGCTCAACAAAGTGCATTGGCTTGGTTTAACTATCCCGTCTACTTCCATTGGGGGTTTCAACGAAATGAAACGGACGATCGCCCGACGCAGGTTCTGTTGAATTACACTGACCGTCAACCCGCCATTATTGAATGCCTAATCGGAACGGGCCGAGTATTGACCATGACCACGCCGATTACCGAAGGTGCCCTGCTGGGTGAGATCAAAGGTCGCCCATTCGGAGAGAATCGTGATATCTGGAATCGCCTGTTTGCGGGGCGCCCACTGCCCGCATGGCTGCTCATGCGACAACTGACCTACTATTTGGCACAACTCCAACCCGACACTCTCAATTTGGAGACCGGCCAATTCGCGCGGCTGAAAAATGATCCCCGCTTTGCACCCGAAACCTACGCGCTGTTCAATCCCAAGGTCAATCAACCTCCGACCCGAATCACTGCCGCTGACGGGGAGCTGAGCTACAAGTTCACCGATGTCCCAGGACATTATCGACTCAAGGGGAGCAAAGACAGCAATCCTGTAATCAAAGGCTTCAGTGCCAATGTCCCTCCCGCCATAACGGATCTGAAGCGAATTGCCCCTGAGGATCTTGATCAATTACTAGGCAAAGGCCGTTATCAAATTGCTGCAGAAAAAATAGAGATCCAGCGTCAGCAAGGAACCAGTCGTCAGGGGAAAGAATTTTACCCATTAATCGTAACCATGTTGTGCGTCGTCTTTGTGCTCGAATACATCATGAGCAATCGTTTTTACGAAAGCCGCCAGGGATGATTTGAACGGCGGAACAATCCAACGCATTTTGCCAGCCCACGGTCAAAACAATTCGGTCATAGCTGTTATCGCCCAAATGGTGATCGCATTCGGGGCCGAACTATGACGGTAGCGAATTTGGGGTTGCTGGCGGGGTGGTGACTGAGTTGATGAGAATTTTGGAGAGCTTTCCCGAGTTCAGATTAGATTTCGATGTCCGGTTTGATTTTCGATGCTGAACCAATTCCAGGCCGAAGCTTTCTCCCATTGATGCAAGAAGCCGCGAGAGCTTCGTAGTTGAATCCCTTTCACTCTCGCGATCCCGCTTCCGCCGCGGGCTCGCGGACTGTTGATTTAGTGCCCCATTAAAAGGCATCTTGTCTAGCATTATTTTCCCATCGCACTATGATTTGGCTTTGGGTTGTTTCGGATGCTGGTCGAGGATGGATACATGGGTTATCGAGTACCGAAGTTT
>JBGSIY010000860.1:0-5114 GCA_041742275.1 Pirellulaceae bacterium
GAGCGGCGGCGTCAAAAACGTCATAGCAGTTTACCCACACAGTTCCGGCTCGTACTTCGGCAGCAAACCGATGGGCCTTGCCAATATCGCGAGTCCAAACCGCGGCGGCCAAACCGAAAATAGTGTTGTTTGCTCGCGTGATCAGTTCGTCCATGTCCTTGAATTTAAGGACAGACATTACGGGGCCGAAAATTTCTTTCTGAGCGATATCCATTTCGTCTTGCACATTGGTAAACAAAGTGGGTTCAATGAAAAAGCCGCTGTTGCCGAACCGTTGGCCACCTGTCACACACTCGGCTCCTTGTGCTTTCCCTTTTTCGATCAACCCCAGGATTTTATCAAATTGGGCCTTGTCGACCTGAGGACCCTGTTCGGTCGTTGGATCGAGAGGGTCGCCGAGACGGCGACTGTGGTTCATTTGACTAATGCGTCGGACGAATTCGTCATGAATGTCCTCTTGAACAAACACGCGACTCCCTGCACAGCAGCATTGGCCTTGGTTAAAGTACAACCCGAAGTGAGCCCCTTTGACAGCGGCATCCAAGTCCGCGTCGTTAAAAATTACGTTGGGACTTTTGCCACCGAGTTCAAACGTGATCCGTTTGAGCGATTCGGCGGCATTTTTCATGATGATCTGAGCCGTCAAATGTTCCCCAGTAAAGGCGATTTTGTCGACATCAGGATGCGCCACCAACGCTCCACCTGCCGTCGGGCCATAACCGGGGACGACATTGATCACGCCATCGGGGAACCCGGCTAGTTGTGCGAGATCCGCCATCTTGAGACAGGTCAACGGCGTTTGTTCGGCCGGTTTCATGACGATCGTGCAACCCGCTGCCAGAGCGGGTCCCCATTTCCACGCGGCCATGAGCATCGGAAAATTCCAAGGAATGATTTGACCGACGACGCCGACAGGTTCTTTGCGGGTGTAACACAAGTAGTTGCCGTCAATCGGAATTGTCTGCCCATGAATCTTATCAGCGTAACCTGCATAATAACGAAGAGTCTGAATAACCAGAGGCACATCGGCGGCGCGGGAATCCGCCACTGGTTTACCGTTGTCCAATGACTCGAGAGCAGCCAGGTCGTCGAGGTTGTCTTCGATAAGATCGGCCAGTGTGTACATTAACCTTCCGCGTTGTCGCGCCGACATGGTTTTCCAGGGACCCCGGGTGAAGGCTTGACGTGCCGCTTGAACTGCGGCGTCGATGTCTGCGGCGTCCCCTTCCGCCACATCGGCCAATTTTTCTTCCGTGGCTGGGCAACGAGTTTCGAAGGTCTTGCCACTTTTGGCAGGAACCCATTTGCCGCCGATGAAACAGCTAGTGCGGTCGATTTTGGGACGCGGGAAGGCTCGTGCCTTCAGGGTTTCCGGTGTGACGGTTGCCATTAGAGTGACTCCTGCTCGAAAGGGAAGCGATCGATGAACATTCAACAACACTTCAGATTGTAAACCATTCGGGGGGCGTTTGGCAAATTTGCTTGCGGAAACAACAGCTGATTCGATTGTCCTAATCAAACCGGCTTTATTTCGAATGGCCAACGATGTGAATGGGCCAACGGCTGAAGGGCTGCAAACACTGGGCTGCATCGATGGTAGGAACAAATAGAAAGGCGTCGGTGGGGCCGATTTGGTTCAATAGCAGATCGTCGAGCATTCTCCATTCCCGCTCCATTCTCCAATCGATCCGTTCTCCGCTAATGATCGATTCAGCTTGTTGAAAAAATGGGATTTCCTCCGAAGGCAATCGTTCAAATTCGTCGGCGGTCCCGTAGCAAACAGGCCGGGCACCCCATTGTTCCGCTACCCTTCGCTTAATCGCAATCCCGAACGGCTCGAAGTCCCAGCGGGCCAAATGCTTGCGATAGACTCGAAGGTGTGGTAGGTCGAAGACGGAATGTTGGGTCAAGCAGATGACGCTTCGTTCGCCGCGAGTTAACTTCTGCGATCCCAACAATCGACCACTAGTGAGAATTCGCAACAAGGTCAGGAGCGGGCCGGTTTCGGCTTCATTTTGGCGGAATAAAATTTCATCAATCGTTTCCGCCGCCGAGGGAGCACGACGGTCCATTTTGGGGCTGCGCGTACAGTGTAGCAGGAACTCGTCTCGTTCGATCGCTTCCCGATCCATGAGATCAACTGCTAAATTCTCCGGGTGGGTCATTGCGTCTTCTTGATCCGGATTCTGAACGAGCCATTCCACGGCACCAGTATGGATCATCTCGCTAAAAATGCTTTCCGGTGTGAGTTCCGGAGAATGACGCAGCCAAGTCGAACCGGGCGCAGGTTCATACGTTAGACGCGACTGTACCGCGGAGAAAATATGCCGCCGTTTGTTGATGGCCAGAATGCGGACGCAATCGGCCAGAACGATCAAGTCATGGTCAATCGTATTTGTGTCGGATGTCGAGTCTGAGGAGGGTAGCGATGCGTAAAAAATTTCTTGGCAACGTGTTTTCTGCTCGGGCGAGAAGTTGGGAAGAGGCCGAAATTGCCCGGCGGGGATTTCCTTCAACACGCATTGTGAGACTTGCAACAGAGTGGCCAAGCGATGAACAAATTCATGCGTCGCGGTCCCCTCGGCGGTAACGATTTGAAAGCGATCTCGCGCGAGTTGGCAAATGGCTGTTCTGAGGGCTGCAATCCATAAGGGCTGATTGACGAATTGATGACCGAGGCTGGAACTAACCACGCCCGCAAACCTTTGATCCCGCGATGGCAAGCGAGCACTCCAAAAGATCCGGCTTATCGGGAATCTGTGTTGGGGTGGTGCTGAGAATCGCCAGTCCAAAGAGAACCAACCCGGAATCGAATCGATTTGCCAGGGACCCGCTCGAATCTGCTCCCAACTGGGTGCGTTCAGTTTCTGATTTTGAAACCAAACGTCGAGACTCGTTTTAATGGATTTCAGTACAGCAGTAGTCGGCGGAGATGCAGTATGATCGACCATTGGCTCGCCTGCAGTCGGTGTGTAGAATGGCGGAAGATCCAGGCGCCAATTTTACAACTCAGACGCGAGGTTCGTCAACGATTGTCTATGATAAACGCTTCCCATTTAACATCACGGTTAAACTGAATGCTCCACTTTATGTGGGAAACAAAATCGTCAGGTGAGAAAACAAAATCCTCATGTGAGAAAATAGAATATTGGGAAAGCAGAGGCCGACACGGCCAGGATCACCACTCGGCAAGGCACTGACATTTATGATTGAGGACGTATTGAGTGAGTAAAACGAAAGCCCTTGTGGGGTTGGCGACGCTATTAGTTGTGGGACTGGGTTATCTGCTTTCGGAATGGTATCGCGAGTACCCCAGCGAGGCCATTGCGACGTACGTCGGTCGCGATCGCTGCGTGCAGTGCCATCAAGAACAAGGTGAACTGTTTGCAAATTCCCATCACGATCGCGCCATGGATGTGGCTAATTCGGAAACTGTATTGGGGAAATTCGACGGGACGATTGTCGAACATTTTGGCGGTACGTCGCGGATGTACCAGGATGGTGAACGATTTTTGGTCGAGACCGAGGGCCCGACGGGTGACGTCCAGGAGTTCGAGGTGAAATATGTGTTTGGCGTTGAGCCCCTGCAACAGTACATGGTGGAACTGGCCCCGCCAACGGCCGAGAGCGACACTATCGCTGAAGGCTCCGCACCCGCTGCTGAAGGTTCGGCACCGATTGGGCGCGTGCAAGTTTTGCGAATGAGTTGGGACACAGCACAGCAAAAATGGTTTTATTTGTCACCACCGGATGTTCAAGAAAAATTGGACCCCACGGATCTCTTGCATTGGACGGGGTCGACACAGTGTTGGAATTCCAATTGCGCCGCATGCCATAGTACAAACTTTAAGAAAGGGTTTGAGCCATTGGGGGCCAGTTATGCGTCGACTTTTTCTGAGATCGATGTCAGTTGTGAGGCTTGTCACGGACCGGGGAGTGTTCATGTCGATTTGGCGGAGAACCGCCGTGTGTTCTGGGACAGGAAGTTGGGATACGGTTTAAACAAAATGAAAGGTCAGCTGAATGTTGCTCAGGTCGAAACGTGCGCTCCCTGTCACTCGCGGCGAAGTCAGTTGAATGAGACTTGGGTGGCAGGCGAGTCGTATGATGATGCCTTTCAATGCCAGTTGATTCAGACCCCTGTCTATCATGCTGACGGTCAGGTTCGAGATGAAGATTATGTCTACGGATCGTTTATACAAAGTAAAATGTTCGCCAATAATATTCGTTGCTCGGATTGTCATGATCCGCATTCGCTGAAACTCAAGCACCAGGGGAACTCGTTGTGCACCTCCTGTCATCAACATCCAGCCGAGAAATATGATACGCCGGAGCATCATTTTCACACTGCGGGATCGACGGGTGCGAGTTGTGTGGAGTGTCATATGCCGGCCACCACCTACATGGATGTCGATGCCCGGCGTGATCACAGCCTGCGAGCGCCTCGCCCCGACCTCAGTGTTCGATTGGGAACTCCCAACGCCTGTACTCAGTGCCATCTCGACACCACAAAATTACCGGAACCTCAGCGCGAGAAAATTCGACAGTACTTAGACTGGTTTACCTTGTCGGCCAGCGGCGATGAGGCCGTGGCGACTGAGTTGAAGCGAGTTGATGGATTGATGAATGAAGCTTTTCAACGCTGGTGGGGGATTCGGCCGTCACCTAATCGCAATAACTATTACGAAGATTTAGCGGAACTATTGGTGACGCCAGTTGATGAAGTTAACGAAGAGCAACTCACATTCATTCGTGATTTTGGAGTACCCGGCATGATTCGAGCCTCGGGGCTCGCCCATCTGGCCGACTCCTCCTCGACCATCTCATTGGAACTGGCACTGCAAAACGCCAAAAGTCCCGACGTTAAACTCGTTTCGGCGGCGTTGATGCGACTCGAACGCGCATTATTAGAAGGGCCATGGGAAAAGGAAGCAGACTCGCGTGTTGTTCAACAAATGGCCGACCTATTAGTCCATCCGTCACCTCGAATACGAATTGAGGCTGCGAGAGCATGGATTGCTGTGCCGCGATCGGTGCGCCAAGAAATGCGGGTTGAACGCCTGGAGTCGAATTTGGAGAAGGCGATTGATTTATGGCGATCCTCGTTGACTGCC
>JBGSIY010000861.1:0-4483 GCA_041742275.1 Pirellulaceae bacterium
AGGTAAGTTTTCGACTTGATGCGCTGAATGAGCAGATCCGAGTGTTTATTAAAGCGTCGGCCTGAGTTGTCTTCATTTTGTTCTGTTCCGCGGAGTCATCGAGCGTTTTTGGGCAGATGTTTGGTGAACGGCGAGTAGGGCAGCCCATAAATCGGCAGCAACGGCCGGGACAAACGCCTGCAGCGAATACCGGGATTTTAGAGGGGAGCGAACGTTTCGTTCGCAGCAATCGTCAATCAAATCAGTTTGTGGGAGTCGATGCCGAGGCGGCAGCCAATTTTGTGGGGCAGGTCAATGCGGGTGAACAAACGATGAATGTTCCACCGGCAATCGGCGTGATCTCCATTGTCGATCGTGCCCCGATTATCAATCAACCACTGCGAGTCCGAACGGCAAACTCGCTTATCGAACCTCCGTTGCAACTGGGCTTTCAGCTTCCTCCTGAAACCATTGCTCGGCGCGTTGAGCAAGCGCAGACTGCGATTGCTCAAGCTTTGGTCGCTCGTTTCGGAAACCAGATCTCGGTGTCGGTGGTAGGCCCGACAGCCATTCTCCGCGGTGAGGCGCCCGACGCAACGACAGCTCGTGTGGCGGTAATGATGGCTCAGATGGAGCCAGGGATTTCTGCGGTTCAGAATGAGATTGTCGTGAATTCGCGTCGCTCCCCGCCGCGTTCTCGCTAACGAGGTTGCTGTTTTCCCTGGACGCCGATCCGCTGACACCCTTTCCGCCCATCGTTGACGGAACGTTGGTCGACAGGGGTTGCTGAAGACGTTGGGAAAAACTCGGAGACAACTCGATGGTCTCTGCTTTCATACCTTGACTTTCAACAGTGGCCGGATCGATCTCTTCTTCATAACTCACCGGGACGACACTCTGTCCCGAAAACGATTCGTCGGACAATTGTTTTTTGGCCGTGGCGCTGGGGAGTGGTCCGCGACCTGTTAAGGCCTTGCGCGTCAAACTCGAAACCAACGTCTCACCCTGATGCCCATCGAATCGCGCTACGATGCTGTAAGGATGCGTCGGCGAATCGACGGGGGCCAAGGGAATCCAGAAACTGTACGATGGTCCCAGATTGGACTGACTGTAGTGTTTGTCTAAAACATCTGCGGGAAAAATAAATCGGTATTTGGGAGCTGGATCGTCTAAGTCTTCTCGTTGGTCATCGAACACAAAAATCGTTACTTTGCCCGTTACCTTGATCGCTTTTTGCTCGGCGTCATGGAACATCAGTCGACCGCCGAACCCGCGCTCACTGGGTTTGCCTGTTTGATGATGAACAGCTTCCGTCCAAACCGCAACAATGTTTTCCGGTGCCGGAGGCAGTTTCTCTTTTTCCCAAGGAAACGGCTTTTTGCCCACAGACAGACTCTGACAACCGCACGTTAACAAATGACAGGCAACCAACCAGAGACAGAGCCAATGGTTCCAACCGGAACGATTTGTGAATGGAAACGTTGTGTACATAATGTCTTCAATGATTGTCGGATTTAAGGTTGCCGAGAAAAGTCGTTAGCTGAGTTGGAGCCAGTATTCCTGGACGAACTCGAGGCGGGCAGTGATTGGAATCCAGATGAGGTTCCCTCCAAATTGCGTTGGGCATCATCGCGGATGGGGATGGCATTTTGGTCGTACTGCCATCTCTCAGCCGGGGCAGTCGCTGGCGGTGGAACTCCCTCCAAAAGCGAATGGGGCGGGGGACCGGGATTGACGGGAGACTCATTGGGATAAAAGTCGAGCGTTTGGGGGGAGTCGTAATCTAAATTCACGGGATTAAAGGCGCCATCGAGACTGCCATGCAAACTTTCAACATCGCCTAAACACCAGTTCATCCGCGCGAATTCCATTTGCTGCAAACGTTCTTCATCACCTCGATCACGAATCACATAAGGTGTTAAAATGATCAATAATTCGGCGCGTCGCGTGAAGTCGCCGTCGTAGCGAAACAGATTTCCCAACAACGGAATATCTCCCAACCATGGCACCTTGCGATCAATCGTGGTTGTTTTTTTGGTGATCAAGCCCCCCAATATAATCGTCTCGCCCGAGGCCGCACTGACAGTGGCCTGAGCGGTGGTGGTGTCCACACGTGGCGAACGAATGATATTACCGTTTGGCGAAACGGAGACTGGGATACCTTCGCTTTCCGGACCTAACCCCGAACGCTCGGCATCAACTTCCATCACGACAGTTCCATCCGGGCTGATTCGCGGCGTGACCCCCAAAATCAATCCGACATTCTCCAAGGCAATGCTATTGGATTGACCATTTTGGTTGACCGTCGAACCAATGATTCGGGGTACTCTCTGGCCGACTTGAATGAAGGCGGGTTGGTTATCGAGTGTGCGAATTTGGGGACGGCTGAGGATTTCCATGCGACGACATTCTTGCAAGGCTCGCAACAACGCGGTGACACTTTCACTGCTCGCCGACAGGACCAATCCACCAAAACCCAGTTCATTGTTGATGCGACCCACAGAAAAGTTGCTTAACCCCTGTGTTCCAACCACGTTGGAGCGGCCCAGGGAAAGATTGCTGCCACTGTTGCCCAAGGGGGAATTGTTGAATGCAAAACCAGGTTCGTTGCTGGCGGCCTGGATGACTTGTTCCGTCGAAGTCACGACTCCGCCTGGTGTCGATGATTGAACGGAACTGGTGGTCGTTACCAGGTTACCAAGCAAACTGCGATCGAACAGGACTGAATCCTGAAGCCCCAGTTCAATCCCGAACTCTCGAGAATTGTCCAGAGTTACTTCCGCGATCATGACTTGAATCATGACTTGGGGAGGCGGTTCATCCAACTGATTGATTAATTCTTCGATCTCAGCAAAAAAGCGCGGGGTGGCACTGAGAATCAAACGGTTGCCGATCGGCTCGGGAACCACAATCACCTCCCGTTCCAGCTGTTCGAAAGGGCTGACGTTCTGAGAACCCGCCTGTTGGACCTGCCGTTCTGAACGCAAAAAGTTATTGATGGCCGTGGCCACATCGGAAGCCGGTGCATTTTTTAAACGGTAAACCATCGTTTTTCGTTCGGAGAATTCTTTCTCATCCAGCCGAAGCAATAACGCATAAACGATTTGCAAATCGCCTTCGGAACCGGTAGCGATGATCGAGTTGGTCCGTGAATCGACGGAAAATCGCAAAGGGGCTAAAGATTGTTCTTCGCCCCCGCCCATCTTCAGGGCAGGGCGGTCCACCGTCTGTTCTGGCAACAGACTACGCAACATTTGCACGAGCGTAGAAGCATCACCATGTTCAATTCGAAAAATTTTGATTTGCGAGTTCGCACCGGCTACGTCCAATTGTTCGACCAAGGCCTCCAGCAGATTCATGCTCTCGGCTGGCCCCGAAAGGATCAAGGAATTGTTGACAGGGTTGGGCGTGATCTGAACCTCGTCCAAAATCCCGGATTCAAGCACCCGCTGCCCGTCGGCGTCCCTCCCCAAAAGTTCCATAAACGCAGCACTTTGTGGGCCGGTTCCCCGCGCGCCATTGATGGCACTCAACAAGGTTGTCGCCAGCTCACTCGCCACTGCATTCTTCACACGAACAATTCTCGCTTGATGACGACTTCGATAATTGGGGCCGTCCAATTCTGAGACTAAACGCCGGACCTCTTGGAGGTCACGAGGCGATCCGTAGGCGACGATGGAATTGGTGCGCGCATCGGTGATCACCTGAACTTTAGTCCCCATGCCATCGCGACTTGTGAAAAAGGAATTGAGCGACGTTTGCAAATCATTGACGTCGGCGTCCGCGAGGCGAAAAACTTCGAACTGTGATTCCGGAGCGACCGGCTGATCCAGCTTCTTGATCAAGTCGACGATCACCGTTACGGCTTCACCCCAACCTATCAATAAAAGAGAATTCGGTTTCCCTAATGACGTCACCGTCACACGGCCCGATCTTCCCGAAACTAAATCGGCGCTGGTCGATTGGAGGATCTCGACCACGCTCTCGCTACTACTGTGTTCGAGATTGACAATTTGTACTTCGGGCTGCGTTTCCGCACTGAGACGCTCGAGTTCCTGGATGATGCGACTTAATTCCTGAACTTCTTTTTGGCGACCTCGTAAAATAATGATCCCCAGATCCGGTAACGTTTCGACTTGTACCGAATCTTGGATCTGCCGCAATAATTCTGTTTGGTTCGGTTCATCGGGATTGGGAATAATGATCGGCGATTGCCCTGGCGCAGTTCCACCAGGCAATGGCAAGGGATCTTGGTTGGGCGTGGCTGCGTAGACGCCGGCCTCAGCGGTACGTTCCACAGGGTTCGGTAGTACTGAGCCCAAAGGTGGGTTGGTTGAATTCAGGCCACTCGAAAAGGTTTGGGAGCGGGCACCGGACCCCTCATCGCTACCGTAAGCATCGAGCAGTCGTTGCACTGAAAAGGACGAAGCATTTCGATAGGCCAATAGATTGGGCGAACTTTGCGTGCCCAATTCATCATCCAATTTGCTTACGAGCGTCACAA
>JBGSIY010000862.1:0-3024 GCA_041742275.1 Pirellulaceae bacterium
TGCAGCCACAACAATTTGCAACAGGTTCAGCACGACCAACTGCCAATATTGCCGCGGTGATTTTTCTTGCAACATAAGGAGAGACTGCAAATAGACCAGCAAGTTGGCCACGGCAATCAATTGTGCACCACTCTGATCGCCAAAAAATCCCCTCATCGTGATAAACAAAACCACAATCGACAAAATATTGGCGATCCAACGCGGAAGGCTAAACACTTGTAGCCAATCGACAATCACCAAACCCAGTAAAGCCAAGCCAACGGCAATCACTGTCAAGGACAGGTTTCCCTGGCCAAGCCCTAACAACAGGGAGCTGATGCAAACCATCGCAAAAAATGCAAACTCCAGCAGGCGGCGATTTCTATTCATGACCTGCCTCCATGAATTCGGGTTTGGTATTCGTCGCTACGGTTGTTTCGTCTGTGTCCAACTCGCTGGCGCGACGGAATATGGCTTGAAACTCCGGGCTATCGATTGACAACCATTTCAGCCAGGGATCGATTGCCGATAATCGAAGTCGCGCGTCATCGGGTAATGCCGCAATTTCTTGGAGCGGTTTTTCTCGAGTACTGATGACGTAAACGGGGGTCCCTTCCGACGCCTGTTTGCCAATTTCTACGATGGCCTCCAATGTGGTAGGACGAGGGCTACTTGTCGCCGTCGCAAAACTCCGCAACACATCGACGGCGATTCGACGATAAACATGATCGCTATGAACTTCACCCTCGGTGCCACAAACGGCCACCGAAATTTGCCCGTATACTTTCCCTTGCAAATTGGCAAACACTGTCGAGGCGAATTCTAAAACCGTTTCGATGGGGGCGTCCGTATTATCCTTGCCATTGTTGCCCCTACCATTGCGAATTTCGGGCAGTGAACTATCAAAGAGATCGAGAATTAAAACGAAGTCTTTGTCGGTCTGGGTATCGAATTGTCTAACCATCGGTTGGTTGTATTTAGCTGTCGTCCGCCAGTGGACTTGTTTGCGGCTATCGCCACTGCGCCAAGTCCTCAAAGCAAAAAACTCCTCATCTTGTAAACCTCGTTTGCGTTTGACGGAAGAGGAACCGGTTGCCCGCGACAACAGGCGACGATCCCAGGAGGCGATTAACTTGCCGACGGGTGGCGCTACAAACACGGAAGTCGGCTCTGAAACGTTTAAGCTGACTTGCATGAGGCCGAAGGGAAAACGGGTCATCACCGTTGCGGGGCCAAATCGGTATGCGCCGCGACGATCAAATATCACCCGATAATGTTGATACACGCTTTCTTTGGGCCGAATCACGGGAAACAAAACACGGACAATTTCCGGACGTTTCCAAGAGGTTCCCTCTCCCACGAATTGGCATTGATCTTGAAGGACCAATTGCCAAGAGGCGAGAGACGTGCGATCGTTTTTTATCTCCCAATTGACCTCGACCGGTTGATTCGCGAATCCGATCGCCATCACCGATCTTTTGGCCTGCAGTCGTGTCACCATCGTCACGCACAACCGCCAGCCAATCAACAAGGGCGCGACCATCAATCCATTGAGCAAGATCAACAGATTGATATTACGCAACAATCCGCCCGAGGTAATAAACAACAGGATCACCAAATAAATCCAACCCTCACGAGTCATCATCAGGCGGATACGTTGCCAGCGAGCGGGTCCCGATAAAGATGGTTCGGAAGTCACAAATTCGGCGTCCTACGGAAATTGAATTCGACCTGAATGTCAAACGATAAAATTTGTTCGCCCCAGTTGGGAATATCAGTTAGAAATATCAGTTGGGAACATCAATTTTCGCCACGATACGCCGAATGATCTCCTCGACCTCCGGACGTTGGTTGGCTTGTAAAAATCCCTTGGACTGAACGCGATGGCCGCAAATAGCAACCGCCAAAGCCCGAGCGTCGTCAGGAATCACGTAGGAACGTCCGTCAACAAACGCTGCCGCCTGGCAGGCTCGGTACCACAACAAGGCACCTCGAGTTGAAACCCCGAAAGCCAAATCGGGTGATTCGCGAGTCGCATGAACAATATCTAGAATGTAATCCGCAATCGAACCGTCGACAGTAACTCGCCGTACGGCGTTTTGTATTTGCACGATATCATGCACATTACAAACGGGAGCCAAGGAATCGACGGGTTCACCTGCCCGATGGCTCGTGAGGATATCTTGCTCGAATTCACGATCGGGGTAGCCCATCGAAATCCGCAACAAGAAACGGTCCAATTGACTTTCCGGCAGAACATAAGTCCCCTCGAACTCAAATGGGTTTTGAGTGGCGATCACCATGAAGGGAGGAGCCAAGGCATGGGTTTCGCCGTCAATACTGACCTGGCGGTCACTCATGGCCTCCAATAATGCACTTTGCGTACGAGGTGGGGCTCGATTCACCTCATCTGCCAACAAGAAATTGCAGAAGACAGGGCCAGGTTTAAATTCGAAATCGCCAGTCGTCGTCCGATAGATCGAACTTCCCACGATATCGCTGGGGAGTAAATCGGGAGTGAATTGAATCCGCCGGAATTCTCCCGAGACGCACTTGGCCAATGATTTGCCCATGAGCGTTTTACCGACTCCCGGGACGTCTTCGAGAAGGATATGTTCCCCGGCCAACATGGCTATCACGCACAGACGTGCAGCATCCCTTTTTCCTAAAACGATCGAGGATATGCTATCGACAAGTTGATTGGCAAGTTGATTGAGATTTGCTGTATCGTCGGGCGACAAAGTTGCCGTTCCATCGACCGCATTGGTTATATTGGTCTCCAAGGATGTCCCTCATCTCTTCTATTTTTGTAACACTACCGATTTCCCAAGTTGGTTTTCGGTAGGAAGATCACTATTTCATTGCCATCAACTAGTGTAGCCAATTTTTTCGGTGTTGTCGCCAAGACAATGAGGATTCCCCGGGAATGGTCCCACGGGATTCTGTTCGCGAGGGAAGAGTTAGGGGGCGTCATTGTTCTGTTTCAGCTGACACCAGTGACCGTTTTGGGTGCGAAACGGAAAATAAGTTATTTCGAACCTACCC
>JBGSIY010000863.1:0-2853 GCA_041742275.1 Pirellulaceae bacterium
CTTTTCCACGGCCTCAACAAATTTGTCCTGTTTCGTCGTTTCGCCCATCGCGCAGCCTTCAAACCAAATCGGCGCAACGACGCTACCGACGACAAATCCATAAGCAGAAATTTTGTCGGCCAATCGTTTGAGATCTTCGTCGCTGATATCGATATTAACGTGAGGTTCATAGAGAAAGAGATCAACCCCATCGAAGCCTTCGCCATCCACTTCGGCGGCTGCCGTTAGGCGAAGCATGGTATCGAGATCAATGGCAGGTTCTTCGGCATCCGGTCCCTTGCCAACTAATCCAGGCCACATCGCGTTGTGTAATTTTGGTACAGAAAAAGCCATGACATTAACCTTGAAATAAATCGATTTTGGACGAGACCTTAGTTACTCGCTTTTTTTTGAAGACTCTATTCTACCGCAGTCGGGATTAGGCATCCATGAGACCGCCGATTTCGGGGTATTCGTCAAAGACATCAGGACCGAAATACCGCAGGCCAACCAAGGCCTCGGCGCCCGTATTGGTGACTTTCACTCCACGTTTCGCGGCAGAATAGGTGATAAAAACTTCGTCCTCGGTCAATTCACCAAAGCGAATCAAGGTGGGTGTTTGGAGATTCATATGTCCGAGCGTGCCCGTTCCCGAAACCGTGATCCAACCACTGGCCGAGGGGTCCTGGATGAGGCAACTCGCTCCGGGCTCAAGGGTCAACTCTTTGGCGCTGAAAAGTTGCCGGCCATCGACTCGACCGTAAACGATCCAGCGGTCGATCCAGCCGTCACCTTGATCTGCAACTCGGGGTTCCAGGTAGTTGTTTCGTTTGAATTCGGGGTCAATATTCTTTTCCCAATCCAATTGTTCGATGATGAAGTCGAGATCGTGATGATGGGCCTCGGGCATGTCTTTCACCAGGAGCGACCAGGGGACATAGCGTCCCTCCACAATATTTTGAAACATGCCAAAGACGTCGCTGCCCCACTGGGGTTCATAGGTGCACAAGGAACCGGGTGCGTGCAACACTCCGGGTGGGATCAACCATCCGGTACCGCGTTTCAAGCGATAGGCTTTCGAGAGATCCAGGATACCGTTATCCCCTTTCGACCAGTTTTCTAAGCAGCGTTTGAGGTCTTGTTGGGTCGTTCCCGGTTCCAAACCCATAAACGTATAAGGGAAGTGATTGTCGCAATTATTGTATTGGGGCGGGAAATAGTAAGATTCCGGTTTGCCTTCGCGGCCGACGAGTTGGGCGTCCCGGTCGCTTTGGTGCATATGATGCGGGATGGGGCCCATGTTGTCAAAGAATTTAGAATAGACGGGCCAGCGACGGTACTGGCTCCACAGCGAGGGGCCGATTAAGGCTTCACCCATTTCCGCCACGGCATCGCGCAACAAAAACTGTTCGTCTTCGAACCGACAAAAGCTTAAGCCCTCGTGCCATTGGCGGTTTTCATTGGCGGCCTCGGTCGTACTGGCAAACCAACGTTCGTCGATTCCCCCACGTTCGGATCCCAAGGCGTAGTAGTCATCGGGGTGCAACCGCAATCGTTTGCCAGGATGCAGGAAACTGCGGGGCACCCAGGTCGGCGTCAGTCGCAGCAAGCCGCCCCCCGCCTCCAACGCGCGTTCCAGCGTGGGTTTTACATTTTCCACCATTCGCAAACCAGATGCATGACTACCAGCAGTATTATTCATCTTCCGACAATGCCCAAGTTCGTTGACAAGAGGGTATGATAGGAGAAATGTCTTCAAACAAATCTCGTGTTTAACGCTCTATTTGTAGAACGTTTTGTCAAGTTGTTCAACTAAGGGGAATCGGGTTGGCTAAACGGAACCGTTCGCCCGATTCCTAGAAAGTTTGTATGTCCATTTCCAAATTGATATTGATTCCTGGTCCGGAGGTGGGGAAGGTTCAGCCCGTGCAGACCAGGATGGGTGAATTCCGAATCGATTTTTTTGCTTTAGAAAGTGGGCGATCGGCGGGTGTCTGGTGTTTGAAGGTCACTGCGGCAGATTGGGTATCGACCTGGTTGCCGACTCGCGGCATGAGTTTGGCGGAGGTCCGGACGGGTCCGAGGCGCTTTGGTTGGAATTCACCGGTACAGGGCCCCGTGCATCCGAATTGGGTGCCGATTTCCGAGCCGAGTGGATTGGGATGGCTTGAGGGTTTTGACGAGTTGCTGGTGCGTTGTGGTTTGAGCAGCAACGGCGCCCCTCAGCACAACGCGGCGGGGCAACTGGAATTTCCCCTGCACGGTCGCATTGCCAATTTGCCGGCATCGCAATTAATTTTGTCGCTGAATTCTGAAGGAGAATTAGTGATCGAATCGTTGGTAGAGGAAGTTCGCTTTCACTTTGCCAAATGGAATTTGCATTCCAGGGTAACTCTGTCGGGGAGTTCGATGAAAATGTCGATCGAGGACACGATTCAAAACCGCGGCGGTCGACCGCAAGACTTTCAACTGCTTTATCATTTCAATTTGGGGGCGCCCCTGCTAGGTCCCGGGGCTCGGGTCCATGCACCGCTCCAGCACCTTGTCCCCCGCAATGCTCATTCAGCTAAACGCCGGGCGGAGTGGGCTCAAATCACTGCTCCCGAAGTTGGCTTCGCCGAGGAGGTCTTTTTCGCTCGTCCTGTTGGCGATGCCTCCGGAAGATCGCTGGCTGTTTTGGTGGATGCTGCCGGAGAATGTGCTGCGGCGATTCGGTTCGATACGAAATCGCTTCCTTGTATGACGTTTTGGAAAAATTTGGCCGACGAACGCGATGGTTACGTCGTGGGGTTGGAGCCGGGGACAAATTTTCCGAATACTCGGAACTATGAAGCCGCTCAGGGACGGACCGTGTGGTTGGACCCCGATCAAGAA
>JBGSIY010000864.1:0-1502 GCA_041742275.1 Pirellulaceae bacterium
CAGGGCTGGTAATTGTCGGATCATGGGCAATTTGACGGTCCAAATCGGTCGGCAGTGTCCTGAACAGCACCCTTTAATTTCCAGTGCAATTTCGAACTTGTGCAATCGATTTTGCTCGTTGGCAAACGCTTTGCCTTTTGAAAGAATCAACTGATGTCCGACGACGTTAAATACTTCTACATCAACACCAATTCCAAATACCTTGGCTTTGATCCGATTGGCCTTTGGTTTGATCATGGTGTCGCTATTAGCGATGGCGACTTTGATCCATACGGAGCTCCATTAAGGAATTTGCGCCCTGGCGACATTTTATTGGCTTATACGACCGGAGTAGGAATCGTTGGAATTGGCGAAGTTGAAGAGGAATGGGATGGGAAATCGCATCATAGAAACAAAATTTCCCAATCCTATCGAGGCGTTCCTGAATACCGGATTGGGGTCAATTGGTTCGTCGATAGTCGAGAAAGTCCGATCAACGGAAAGAATGCCATTGGCCATACGATTCCTCGGTTTTTTCAAGAAATTGTCAAGGGTCGCACGAGAGCAAAAAAACTTGTCCATCAACTGGCTGGCCCTGAGAAAGTTGTCAGCTTGACCGGTAAAGACGGGACAGGCCAAGAGGGGAAAAAGCAAGTCATACTTGTGAATCGCTACGAACGGGATAAGAGGCTTCGTGACGCCTGCATCAAGCACTTCGGTTGTAAATGCCAGATATGCGGCTTTGACTTTAACGCAGCGTATGGTGACATTGGGCGCGGGTTTATCGAGGTTCATCATCTTCGACCACTGGCAATGACGGGGAAGGTTCAACGAACCAACCCCCAGAAAGACCTGATCCCTGTATGCTCAAATTGCCACGCTGTGATCCATCTGAAAACACCCCCTTATTCGCTCGACGAAATGAAAAAGAGGTTCAGCAAACCACAGCGAGCCCCTCGCAAAGGATGAAAGCCTTAATCGGTCCGGCTATTGGCCGCTGGACTTCCATTTAGAGCAAGTATTGCCGGATCTCCGCCCATCGCTCCTCACGAATACACCGTGCGATTCGCCTCGGCTGATTTACACCGGCGTCGGGGGGGGCGGGGGGGTTGAGAAACGCAGGAAATGAAAGGCCGGAAAATGCTGAGAGGTGCCAGCGCGTAAGTATTATTTTTATTTTTTTGAAATTTATCCGCGTTGGGCTGTCCGCGCCGACGTTTAACGCCCATTTCTCGTGTACGAGAATTGAGTTCCATCCCACAGAATGATTTTGACGCGATCAACGGCCAATCCCAAGAAATGGAATGGCCGGAATAAGAATTCCTCGATCCGTAGTCGCTCCAAAATCCGACCCACCCACCACCAATCGTCCGACGCAGCCAATCATCTGGCCGACCGCCCATCGGGCGGTCGCACGGTCTTCCACCATTCGGTTGAGTGAAGTGAGCCATCGGGCGTGGCGAACTTGATGGCTCTGTAATTCCACTATAGATATGGCTTAATTCCCAATAATTTAGATTCCT
>JBGSIY010000865.1:0-3386 GCA_041742275.1 Pirellulaceae bacterium
TGCTCGACATCACGGATTCCCTCTTTATCAAGGCGTCTATGTTGCTATGCTGGGCCCCAATTACGAAACTCGTGCCGAATACCGTGCCTTGCGTATGCTGGGGGGTGATACCGTGGGCATGTCGACTATCCCTGAAGTCGCCGTCGCCGCCCACAACAACATAAGAGTTCTGGCGATGTCGATCGTCACCAATGTTGCAAAACCCGATGTGCTTGATCCGACATCCGGCGAAGAGGTGGTTGCTTTTGCCGATGTCGCCGCTCCCAAAATTCGCCTGCTGATCGAAAACGCAATTGCCCCACGGTGCTCTAGCTAGCACCCGCTACCACCATGGCTCCCGCGGACTCGCTTCCCAAAAAATCGTCGACCAAATCGGCCTAGCCGATTTTAGTAACAATCTGTTACATTCTCACTTCAGCTTCGTAGACAGATTGCCAGTGGTCATCGTCGCACCCTTGCAATCTGCTTCCGACTATTTTCTATCGAGTCAAGGATGACCCATGAAATCGACGTTCACGAAATCGCTGGCCGCCCTTTCGCTGCTGCTGCTAGTTAACCAACTCGGCGCTGGAAGCCAAGCCTTTGGCCAACAGGGACAACCCACACAGGGACAACCCACAACTCAAGAACTCCCTGGTTGGGACCAAGTGGCGGCGGCTGACCCCATTCAACCGACATGGGCGAACCTGACCGTCGAGCATCAAGAGTACATCGAGATGCTGTTGGAGAAATGGCAAGAACGAAGCGATCAAGTAAAACGCTTCACCTGCGATTTCCGCCGCTTTGACTACGATCCTTTAATTTGTAATTGGCGCGATCCCGCTGATAATCGCCTGGCAGCCTATTCCGTTGTCTTGGGAGAAATCCGCTTTCAAAATCCCGGCAAGGCCAGTTACGAAGCGGTAGAGGCTTGGATTTTTGACGCCCCCCCCAAAGAAGCCGGGAAAGAACCCGAGTATAAAAAACGCGATTCCGAACTCTCCCAAGAAAAATGGGTCTGCGATGGAACGGCCACTTACGAATTCGACTTCGTCAACAAACGCCTCTACGAATCCGAAATCCCTGTCGAATACCAAGGTGCAGGTCTGGTCGACAGTCCTATGCCCTTCCTCTTCGGCGCCAACAAACAACAGATCCTGGATCGATACTGGGTTCGCGTGATCACCCCGCGCGGTGTCGAAGACGAATACTGGCTAGAAGCCGTGCCCAAAAGAAAATCCGACGCGCAAAACTATCAACGGGTCCATATTGTCATTTCGCGCCAAGACCTTTTGCCGAACTCTATCCACGTTTTTCTCTCCAACTACGACGAGAAAACGAATCCCGTCAGCCGTCATTTTCAGTTCGGCAATCGGCGAGTCAACGACCAGTTGTCGGGCATCACATCCTTTCTCGGCCTGTTCGTTCGACCACAAACGCCAATCAACTGGACCCGCGTTGATAAAAACACAGTTCAGTCTGACGCCGCCAGTGCGAACTCACAAAACAATGCGATCCAACAAAACTTAAACACCGGTACGAATCGCCTCAAATAACGAGGTAACCCAGTTCCCTCTGGCACAATATCTGACCAACGTGATGAAGAACTCAATGGTAGGCAGCAAATAAACCAAGGGAAGAAAATCGGGACGCGACCTTCGCATCGGCCCAACAAAAAAAGCCCGCACTAGCTCACTCCTGGCTAGTCGGGCTTTTACTTTTTCAAATGGATTACTCAAAGCCAACGGCCGTTGCTCGTTGATTCCGCCTGTCTTCGCTAGTGCTGGTGGTTTCACCGATGTGTGCGGTCTCGCTAGTGTTTACAGATTCCGTGGTGTTTGTGCATTCCGTGGTGTTTCCAAATTCGCTGTGAGAACAAGTCCCGTCCTCTTCAAAGCAATGATCCGGAAATTCGCTCGACACGATTTCTGCAGTGCGATTTCTCTAGTGCGATTTCTCAGGCAGCTCGACGATTGGACAACATTGTCGAGAGATAGGCGATGATCACCCCGCAGACAATCCCCGCTCCATGAGCCCAATTGGCCACTGCCCCGCCCTCCAAAAGTTGGCCGGAAACAGGAGACATGCAGAACACCAACCAACCCAACATCAACACCACGGTGGATTGAGGCAAATAAAACCGACTCGCTGGATCAATTAGCGATTTAATCCAGACGAATCCAAAGAGCGCATACACGACCCCCGACATCCCTCCCAAGGCCGCAATGATATTTCCGTTTTCATTGACCCCCAGGGAGATCCCCTGCGGCACGGCCACTTGGACTCCATTGCTGATGGCGGCGGAGGCCAAAACCATGGCTCCTAAAACCCACGTGCCATAACGAAACTCAATCAAACGCCCCAATTGAAACAGCCAAATCATGTTGAACACGACATGCAACGTGCCAAAATGGATAAAAATCGGCGTGACCAATCGCCAAATTTCCCCGCGGGAAATCGACCAGAACTTGATCTGCGGCGTGGCCAAAAGTTCCTTACTCAACGGCACGTTTTCCTCTTGCAGCCGCTCCAGGGGAATTTCTGTAAACGTCAGTGCTTCAAACCAGACCGTGTTTTTCAGCTCGCCAAAAGAGGTCAATAACGCCACCAACGACGAGATGACAATTAGGGAGATCGTCAACGGGGCTTTCTTGCCCCGCTGATCCTGGCGAACATTCACTACGTTTTTTTCAAAGGCTTTGCGTCGGGCCTCCGCCTTCCGCTCGGCTTCCTTCGCGCGAGGGACGGCATCTAGGTATTTTTGACCTTCGGGGTTATCCAGAAAGGCTCGCAGTTCTTGACTAGCCCGAGCAACCTGGTCTTCATCTTTGACCCACACCTGCACTCGATTTGTATCCTCTTCGAGTTGATTTTCTAGGCCTTCGGCGATGAGCCAAGCAGAAAATCGCTGAGCCTGCTTTAAGTTTTCGATCGTGCCAATCAAACGCATCGGATTCGCTTACCTTCCCTGTTGGAGTTCGGCCCTGCTCGCCGCAATTAACGTTTCAAGTTCTCGCTGGACAGTCTCGACTTGATCATAATAGTCTCGACGACGCAATAATGAGGCGGCGGATTCATCCAAAATTGCAATCACATCCTGGTGTAATTGCAGTGCGGAGGCGGTCACTTGCGACGTTATCGAACCTTCAATGGCTGCGGCGATCGCTTCCGCTTTATGCTCCCCAAATGCCAATAACAAACATTGGCGACTGTCCAAGATCGTGCCCACGCCCATCGTGATGGCCATCTTTGGTACTTCGGCTTCACTCCCAAAAAATCGCGCGTTATCCACAATTGTCTGCCGAGCCAAAGTCTTGATCCTGGTGCGGCTCCCCAGCGATGAACCAGGCTCATTGAACGCGATGTGTCCGTCGGCTCCAATGCCCAGCAACTGCAGATCAATCCCC
>JBGSIY010000866.1:0-3679 GCA_041742275.1 Pirellulaceae bacterium
CTCAACTCAGAATCGCAGCAATTACTACATGTTTATGTATGGCTTCGAAAGCCGTGCCGAAAGCATTCCGTTGACGCGATCCAAACAACAACGAAACCTGGAGGAACTCACCGTTCTCGTGCCCCGTTTGACTGCTATGAATGTCGGCGAATTGGACCAAGAACTTCTGGTCAAGGCGTTTATGACTTGTCATAGTTTCGCGGAAGTCTTTCAGGAAGCAGATATCGAAAAGGTGTTCGGCACATTTTCAGAAATCAACCCCCGCGCTCTGTATTCGCTAACTCAAAGCATGCGCAATAACCTCGCAAGCGTCTGGCGAGAACTGGATACCCAAAAAACAGCCAAAACCAAACGCAATAAACAAGACGTTGAGGCCGAAGTCAAACGCGGCTACCGTGTGGCCAAAGAACTGGTAGAAAAAGCCATGACGAAACATCCGGAGGATTGGTCGCTAACCCTAGCCCTCGCGTCTCTCCAACATGATGAAAATAATTATTTGTCCGAGTCGACATCACGCTCATCTTTCAGCGAGGAACGGCGCAAGGCCCTGACGATGTTTGCCAGAGCCGCCGAGTTGTACTGCCAAAAAGCGGCGAATTTTGAGGAAAGTGATTGGACCACCGAGCCATTTGAATATTGGTACTACGCCGCAATAGGTTCCGTCGATCTGAACTTGGTCGACGAAAAACAACAACTCGCCCCGCTTGAAACGGCCAAAATCCGAGAAGCCATCCAACAGTTGCCCACCGACAAAGTGGAGTGGCACATGAATCGTTTCGCGAATCTCCTCTTCAATCGTTTGAGCAGCGTGAAACCTGCTGTGAAATCTCGGTATTTAAGTGCCGGGTTCGATATCGTCGGCGATCATCCCCAAGCACGTCAGGCTCGCGAGGTTCACGAATATTACCAAGACCTTGTCACGGAAATTCAATTGGAAACCTCCGTCGATGGATCCAGTAATGTCGGCGAACAACCATTTGGCGTTTTTGTAAATCTCGTGCATACCAAAGAAATCGAACGCGAAGCCGGTGGGTTTGGAAAGTATTTGCAGAACCAAAATCAGAATGCCGGTTTTTATTACAACTATGGTCGACCTACGGAAGATTACCGCGAAAAATTTGAAGAGTATGCCCGTGACGTGATGGCCGAAAGTTTCGAAGTCCTTTCGATTACTTTTCAAACCCCCGAAGTCAAATCTCGTGCCCACCAAAATCCCGGATGGCGAACGACGCCCTATGCTTACTTGCTGTTGAAAGCCAAGGGACCTCAGGTTGACAAAATTCCGCCAGTCAAAATCGATTTCGACTTTTTGGACACGAGCGGCTACGCGATTTTGCCTGTCGAATCTCCTGCTCTGGCTATTGATGCCTCCCACCTTTCACAGCGTCCCTTTCAGAATCTGGCACTCACGCAAATTCTGGATGAAAGACAATCGGACAACGGAAAACTGCTCGTGGAGATCAAGGCGACGGCTGAAGGCCTTGTACCGTCCATCGATGAAATTTTCGGGACGATACAAATGGACAACTTTGAGGTAACCCAAACAGAAGACCAACTCGTTTCCGTTTCCAAATTCGCGGAAGAGGGAACAACAAACCAAATTGTCAGCGAACGGAGTTGGCTGGTAACACTCCAGGGTAAACAGTCTCTCGCTGAACTGCCGCGGGAATTCAGCTTTCCCGACCCCATCATCGAAGTCTCTGACAGCGTTCACCAACGGTATGTCGATGCCGATCTGGAAAGCGTCACGCGTGTGGTTTCTCTGGAATCGAAATATGGAGAAGTGGAGCAAAACGTGTCGGCCTATGTCCTCTGGGGTTTATTCGGCGTTGTCTCAATTTGCTTGCTTTGGATGTTCGCTCGCATTCTAAAATCCTCCGCTCAACAATCGCGGCGTCCCAAATCCGTCACCGGAAACTCACCGTTTCAGGTGATCATGGCCCTTCGCGATGTCCAACAATCCAATGGATTTTCGGCCAAAAAGAAAGCGGAATTGGCCCATTCCATCGAAAGACTGGAAGCTCAATTTTTCGGAGAACCCAACTCAAATCGATCTGACGACGAAATCGATTTGAACGCCATCACTCAGCGTTGGCTATCCAAAACTCGTTAGTTTTCTGCTCAGTGATCGATGCAGCTATTAAAAAAACCCCGTTTTTAACGTGGGTTAATGTAATTTTAAACATTGAACGGCGTGCGGGTCACACGTCTCGCACATGCTAGCTATCACACTTCTATTGGAAGGCCTTTGGCATTTCGCTACCATCCCGCCCAGAAATCAGCTGCTCCGGGGAATAGATATCAAATGCGTCGCCCATCGTCAAAATTTTGGAAACTGAGGTTCACCACCTCGTTGACTGTATTTACTTTATCGCTCACGCTCGGCTGCAATTCCTCACTCTCCCCGCGTCCCTTTTCCCGCGATGAGGACATCCGGATGGAGTCGCCGGACTCCTCGGCCGATTCAACTGCTGAATTCGGATTTTGGACGGAAGATTACCAACAGGCAATCAGCCAGGCTCGATTGGAAAACAAATTAGTCATGGCAATGTTCACTGGCAGCGACTGGTGCTCGTGGTGTGTCCGCTTAGAAAAGGAAGTCTTTTCTCAACCTGACTTTCAACGCTGGGCCGCTGCGAACTGCGTTCCCTTGAAACTAGACTTCCCGCGAAAAGGGGTCCAACCGACTCCCATCGCAGTGCAAAATCGAGAACTGGCTCAACGCTACAGTTCACATGTCGGCGGTTACCCCTCAGTCTTGTTCCTCGATGCGGATGGAAACGTTGTCGGTAGTCTCGGCTATATACCCGGCGGCCCCGACGCTTGGATTCGACAGGCCAAAAACAAAGTTCCTTCTCTGGAATAGCCCTATCGATGCGGTGGGCCGATTCTTGGCTAAGCCGTAACTATTCTTCCCACCATTCGGTTGATTGCATCGACCTCGATCGGATCGCCATCCATCCAGGTGATCTTTGTGACCTGCCGGCCAGCTCTGCCGATTTCGTCACTCGGAAATCCATTGATCCGCCATGCTTAATGAGCTTTGATTCCAATTTCGATTTTTCGAATCAGCCTCCACCAGGAGTACGAACACCAGATTTTTTTATTCCATTTCGATTTTGTGTCGGAACGGAGCCAAATTTTTGGCCGCCGCCCTATTTTTTGTGTCCGTTTTTTCACGTTGGCCCAAAATACGATTGAGTCGCAGGGAGTTTCTGATTCAAATAGAGACTCAGCTTGGCCTGTTCCCTGAATGGGCTGAAAAACAAAAAAATATTTCAAGGACTTTTACTGATGCATGCATGGATACGAACTTTCATCGTATTTTCCTGTCTCCTCGGCTTGACCACCGTTGTCAGCGGGCAAAACGCGCCGGATTCGGTCGAAAAATTTTCCCAACCGGACAAGTTTAGGCAGCTTGAGGAAATCCTGCCAACCCCCAACGATTATCGCACGGCGTCGGGATCACCAGGACGCGATTACTGGCAACAAAATGTAGACTACAAAATTAAGGTTGAATTGAACGACGAAGATCAAACAGTCGTCGGCAGCGAAAAAATCACTTATCGCAATCTGTCGCCCGATCCCCTCCGCTACATTTGGCTACAACTCGATGCGAATATTCACGCCCCCGATTCGGATGCAAAACTTACCGAATCGGGTGTGCCGACGGGTGGAA
>JBGSIY010000867.1:0-4280 GCA_041742275.1 Pirellulaceae bacterium
ACTGTCCGGCGAACAAAGACAAGAAACCACTAGGCGACCCCAATGTCAGACAAATGACCAACGAAGAACGCGAAAAACTTCGCAAAACCAACGACAGCCTGGCAGCCTAGAATGCTTCACAGCGTAGCCCTTCAGGGTGCATTGTCGTTGGGAACAACCTTCCGGTGGTGTCGCTGCGCTCAACCACCGGCTAATATCTGCTAACCCCTATCGGGGTAAATCGAAACGTTCTTTCAGAACAATTCCTGAGAAGCAGTCTCGTAACAAAATTCAGTTTTTTAAATTAGCCGGAACTTATTTCCCGACATTTACTAAGTTCGTTCAACCGTTGCGTTTGCGCAATGCGACCCGTGCCTAAAACAGCACAGAGCGATGGAGAGTGCGGGATAGAGGAATTTGCGTAGTAGCCGCGGACGCATTTAGGCGTTGCGACCGGCCATCGCTCCGGTGCTGAACGCCGCTTGGAAATTAAAACCACCGATAGGGCCATCGAGGTTGAGGAGTTCGCCGACGAGGAAAAGATTCCGGTGAAGTTTGCTTTGCATGGTTTTGGGGTCAACCTCCGCCAGGGCAACTCCTCCTGCGGTGACTTCGGCTTTGTCATATCCTCTGGTGCCCGAAATGGGGATCACGCAGGCCTTGAGTTGTTGCCCCAATGCCCGCATTTGCGGGGTGGAAAATTCGGCGAAGCGTTGGTGGGTCGGGACGTCAGCGAGTTGGAACAAGGCGTCGAGCAGGCGTCGTGGCAATCGTTCGCACAGGGCATTAAACACCGATGCCTTCCCGTGATTTTTTGACAGTGTTCGCCAACCCGTGAAAAGTTGCTCCATGGTTGTCTCCGGCAAAAAGTCCAAACGCAATTCGGTCGCCGCAGCACCACTGGGCAAGGTCACAAAACGGCTAAGATTCATCGGCTCGGGCCCCGACAACCCTGTATGGGTAAACAGCAGCGAACCGATACGCGACGCAATCGCCCGCGAGGTGCCGGGAGCCCACGCGGCACAACCGATGTTATCGACGGTTACTCCAGAGAGGTCGAGCACCCATTGGGCTGAAGAGGTCAAAGGGGTCAGGGCCGGGTGAGTGTACTGGATTGTGTGGCCGAGCTTACGACACCAGGCATAACCATCGCCGGTTGTGCCGCAGCCAGGATAAGATTTCCCTCCCAAGGCCAAAATTAACGACTCGCAATGCAGGGACTGTTGATTCCATTGGACGAAAAAACCGGAATCATTATCGGGGGCCTTCGCGATATCCTGCACAGGCGCGCCGCTGACAAAAACCGCTCCGAAGCGTTCGGCGCGGCGTTGCAGAGCGTCGCGAACATCGATGGCCCGATTGCTGATAGGAAAGACTTTCCCGGTCTCCTCCACCTTGGTCAACACGCCTTCGCTTTCAACGATTTTGATCACTTCCGTTGGCGGCAATGCCCCAATCGCCTTATAGAGAAACTTGCGACCCTCCCCGAAGGCATCGGCGATTTCTTTCGGAGAACAATCATGCGTGATATTGCATCGGGTCCCTCCCGACATCAGGATCTTGACCCCGACTTTATTATTCTTCTCCAGAACCAAAGTCCGCCGGCCTCGTTCCGCGGCAAACGCAGCCGCCATCAACCCAGCAGCGCCACCCCCAACGATGATCACATCCCAGTCGGTCGTGAGAATGGGTTCTACTGTTGAGTTTTTGGGCATGGTTCGTAGATGAATCAAAAGAGGATGCCGTTTGGCGTCGCGATCCGCCTAGTAAAGCCAAGTTGTTTAACATACGAAAGGTAAGACGAATCTGCCGCTCGCCGTGCAGCCTGATGTTGCGGCTGCGGAATACAGCTGAGCACTACAATCGCCACGGCTAACCTATCAAATCGGTAAACCCTCGCGACGACGTTGCCTATTCTGCCCACGACGTCATTCGCAATGGGCGGTCGTTGCATTGGCGGTGGGGCCTCTATTGATTGCTGGTAACGACCCCTTTTTCTCCCGCCGCGACACTTCCAATCACCCAGGATTGAAAACCGGATTCGGCAACCAGACGCTGAATGGTGTCCGCATAATAGGGGCTTACGATGAGAGCCAAACCGATGCCCATGTTGAAGACGCGATACATTTCCGCCGTCTCGACCTGACCTAAACGTTGGAGCCAAGGGAACACGGGTGGTCGGTCCCAGCTCGCACAATCAATTGACAGGGAAACCCCTGGCGGAAGGATGCGTTCGATGTTTTCCGCAAGGCCTCCGCCTGTGATGTGAGCAATTCCATGCACTACGGTTTTTACTTTGTAGTAGTTGAGGATTTGGCGAACCATGGAAGCGTAAATCAAGGTCGGGCGGAGGAGGGCGTCACCGACGGTTTCGCCAAGTTCATCGATGTGGACATCAACGTCCAGGTTGTGCCGTTCGAACACAATTTTCCGAACCAAGCTGAAACCGTTACTGTGAACACCGCTTGACCCCACCCCAATGATTACATCACCCGGTGCAATCGCGCGTCCGTCAATCAAATGCTTGCGATCAACGACGCCGACGCAGAAGCCGGCGAGGTCATAATCGCCCCGAGAATAAACATCGGGCATAATCGCTGTTTCACCCCCCAGCAAAGAGCAATCCGATTGCATGCAGCCATCGCTGATTCCCTGAACGATCTGTTCTAAACGATCGGGGTCATCATGCGACATCGCCACGTAATCCAAGAAAAAAAGGGGCTCGGCTCCGCAGCAGATGGCATCGTTGACACACATAGCCACCAAGTCAATGCCGACCGTATCGTGACGGTTCGCTTGAATCGCCACCTTGAGTTTTGTTCCAACGCCGTCGGTACAGGAAACCAAAACGGGATCTTGGTAATTTCGGCGAAAAATAGGATTGTCGAAATCGAGTTTGAACAGGCCGGCGAATCCACCGTCGAGCGGTTGGACGCGCGGCGAAAACGTGCGGTGCATCAAACGTGGCAATCGCCCCATCGCTTGATTGTAAACCTCAAGATTGACGCCGGAATCTTTGTAACTCAATCCAGTCATATTTGTCGCGCCAAATTACAGGCGGTTTCATTAATTGCCACGTAAATCGAAATTTCGATCGGTCGAAACACACACACACACACACACACACACACACACACACAGGGAATGACAATCGCAGCGGCCGACTGAAAAAAAAGGAGCCGCGGCCCAATCAGGCGTCGCCCTCGATCTTTGTTCTGTCGCTCGGCACACAACTCGTGGTCCCGCAATTCCGGGGGCCGCAACTTGGGGGCCGCAACTCGGGGGCCGACTTGCGGAACTCCAAAGTCATCTCGGCAACCGTCACATCCGAAATTCAAGTCCTTAAATTTAGATGAATTTTGCGGGTTTGCCCAGTTGGCGCGTAGCGGATTCTGGCAAGTAGGTGCGACTCTTGACGGTGCCTTAATAGTTTCAATCCAACCAGTCGCCACTTACAGAATAACGCTCAAAGTACATTAAATTACGGGGTGCCGAACTCGGTTTGCCGATGCAAAGAACAAAGTCCTGTGTTTTTTTCATCGAAAACAGGTTCCAGAGGTATTTCTGCGATTCTTTTCCGGTAGGATTCGTACAGACGTAAGGGTTCACTAGTGTTAATGCACATGCGACATTCTCATCCCACATTACAACTTTCTCACATGCTCCCCTATGGGGCGATCGTGCATGATCACGGCGTTCAGTTTGTGGTGTTCAGTCGTACGGCCACAGAAATGCGACTTTTGTTGTATGACGATGTGGAGCAGTTGGATCCTGCCGACATCATCACCTTCGACGCCGACCGGGATCGCTGGGGAAACATTTGGTCTTTGTTTATCCCGGGATTGGGTACGGGGCAACTGTACCACTATCAGGCCACGGGACCTCATGATCCGTTCAGTGGGCTGCGTTTTGATGCTCAAGCCCGTTTGATCGACCCCTATGCCAAAGCCATGGCGGGAAATTTTCAGTCGAGTTCCGATGGCATCATTCGACCTCCCAAATGTGTGGTCGTCGACGAGATTTTTGATTGGGAGGGGGACCGCCATCTGCGATATGAACTCTCGGACTCCATCATTTATGAAACCCATGTACGGGGTTTCACCCAGCATCCGTCCAGCAAAGTGAATTGCCCGGGGACCTATCTGGGGATCATCGAAAAAATTCCCTATTTAAAATCGTTGGGGATTACGGCGATCGAACTGATGCCCGTTCACGATTTTCCCATCAACCAATTTGATGGCACCGAAGTAGGCCGCAAAAATTATTGGGGCTATGACCCCTTGGCGTTTTTCGCTCCCCAC
>JBGSIY010000868.1:0-2658 GCA_041742275.1 Pirellulaceae bacterium
CTCAGCCCGGTATTGCCTTGTCCCATACGGACCAAAAACTCCCGTCGGAGTTAAGTCAACAAGCGGTGAAAGTGGCTGCTGAAATCCTCAAGGCCTCCCGCAAACGAGAAACGTCGGCTGATCGAGCCCGTTCCGCACAAATGGCGCGGATGATGGAGGACGAAGAGGGGAAGAAGTTCACTATCGTGATGGCTGACCAGGTTTTGAAGATTGGGGATCCAGTCAAAGCGGCCGCTCGTTTGAATTCGTTAGTTCGACATTATGGCCTGCCCAAATATTTTTCCGCGTTCAATCGTTTTGCCTTGTGGGCCGGTACCAAAGCGGGAAGTGTGTTGCCCGGCTGGGTGATGCCGAAAATCACTGACCAAGTCCGTCGCGAGTCGGCGCATGTGATCGTTTCGGCTGAACCCAAAAAATTTAGCGAGTACGTGCGACAACGCAATGCAGAAAAAATTCGGATCAACTTCAATCAGTTGGGCGAAGCCGTCCTGGGTGATCATGAAGCGGGACGTCGACTCCATTCCTATCTCGAGCGATTGGCTAGTCCCGAAATCCTCTACGTTTCGGTTAAGTTGTCTTCGGTGCATTCTCAAATCAGTTTGACGGGTTATCGTCAGACCATTGAAACGATCAAGCCTCGATTGCGAGAACTTTATCGCTTGGCAATCAAGCATGGAATGGAGCAAACGGGAACAGCTAAATTCATTAATTTGGATATGGAAGAGTACCGGGATCTTTATTTGACCGTGGATGTTTTTTGTGAAGTTCTAGACGAACCGGAATTTGAGCAGTTGGAGGCTGGGATTGTTCTGCAGGCCTATTTGCCCGACTCATTTGCCGTTCAACAACAATTGACAGACTGGGCCATAAAACGATTCGAACGAACAGGAGCTGGAATCAAAATTCGTTTGGTCAAAGGTGCCAACTTGGCGATGGAGCAGGTCGAAGCCAGCCTGCGTGGTTGGGAACAGGCTCCCTATGATACCAAACCCGATGTGGATGCCAATTACAAACGGATGCTCGAATTCGCCACGCGACCTGAAAATGTTCGGGCGGTACGGGTGGGCGTCGCGAGTCACAATTTGTTTGATATCGCCTACGCCCTACTGGTTCGCGAGCATCGCGGCGTGGCGGATCGAGTGGAATTTGAAATGCTCGAGGGCATGGCGAATGCCCAAGCGTACGAGGTCCGCGATCGTTCCGGCGGCATGGTAATCTATACGCCAGCGGTGCCCGACGATGAATTTGAATCGGCCGTGGCCTATTTGGTACGCCGACTGGATGAAAACACGGCACCAGGCAGTTTTCTCGGAGCCTTGTTTGCATTGGAGGAAGGTTCGCGAGAATGGAACGAGCAACGAGACGCGTTTCTGAACGCTTGCCAGCGAGCGGAGTCGCCGGATCTGGGCAGTTCTTCCAACCGTTCTCAAAACCGACTATCCAATTCTGGGCTCGGTTCTACAGACATCACGGGATTTCAAAACGAGCCCGATACGGATTTTGCGCTCCCTGCTAATCGCCAGTGGGCACGCCAAATTGTTGAGCAATGGGGAAACAGGCAATTTGAACCCATCCCTTTGGAAATCGGCGGAACAATAATCGAAAAACCGGCGACGGGAGTGGGCAAGAACCCCTCGCGAAACAGCCAACCCATTTATCAATACGCCGAGGCGGATGGGGCGGATGTCGACGCCGCTTTGTCGGTTGCTGTCGCCGCACAACCGGGTTGGGAGAAACGCGGAATTGAGGCTCGGGCTGGGGTTCTCAAGAAAGTAGCGGCAGTCTTTTCGCATGAGCGCGGGGACACAATCGGTTGCATGTTGATCGATGCGGGCAAAGCGATTAGTGAAGGGGACGTTGAAGTTTCCGAAGCTATCGATTTCGCAAACTACTACGCTCAATCATTGGATCAACCGGGATGGAATGACGGGACGACAATGCGGCCGCGCGGCGTTGTGGTGATCACGCCCCCCTGGAATTTTCCTTACGCTATTCCTGCCGGGGGTTGTTTGGCCGCGTTGATGGCTGGCAACGCCGTGATTTTGAAACCGTCACGCGAATCGGTTATGACCGCTTATCTGTTGGCCAAACAAATGTGGCTGGCCGGAGTGCCGCGCGATGTTTTACAGTTTCTGCCCATTGGTGACCGGGCGGCTGGGCGTCAGTTGGTGACCGATCCGCGTACGGCGGCGGTGGTTTTGACCGGGGGTTACGAAACAGCAAAAAGCTTTTTGGAATGGCGTCCCGAGTTGCCACTGTTCGCTGAAACGAGCGGCAAGAATAGCATGATCATCACGGCCAATGCTGATTTGGACTTGGCGATCAAGGATTTGGTTCGAGGCGCCTTTGGACATTCGGGACAAAAATGTTCGGCGACCAGCCTCGCTTTGGTCGAGAAGAGTGTTTACGACAGTCCTAAATTCCGCCATCAATTACGCGATGCTGCTTAGAGTTTATTGGCCGGTCTGTCGCATGATCCGAGTGCCGTGGCGACTCCCGTTATTCGCACACCCGATGAAGCCTTGCGTCGCGGGTTGACCACCCTCGATTCCGGAGAAGAATGGTTGCTGGAACCTAAAAAATTGGGTGACAACGAGTGCATGTGGACTCCGGGAATAAAATTGGGTGTTCAACCGGGGAGTTGGTATCACAAGACGG
>JBGSIY010000869.1:0-5344 GCA_041742275.1 Pirellulaceae bacterium
GGTTCAAAGCCAATTTACTGATCCCATATTCGGCTAGAGCAGGCGGAGTAATCCCTGCCAGCAAGCTGGAGAGTACCACGATGGTCAACGGTTTTGAGGGTTGCTCTAGGCGTTGAGCGAGAACAGAATCGATGAGATACAACGGCCCCAACAAGTTGGTGCGGATGCCTAATTGGAAACGAGTGACATCGAGTCCATGATGATGAACGTGCAGGATACCAGCAGCACAAATCAGCAGATCCACTTGACCAAAATTGCGACTCGCCACAGTTACAGCTTGTTGGCAATGGTGGCGATGGGCAATATCACAAGTCGCGACCGTGAGACGACCAGCCGCCTCGTGATTCCGTTCTCGCAAATCAGATAACGGCTCTTCCTGCAGATCGATGGCGTGGATGCAAGCACCTAAATTGAGAAGCCGCTGGGTGAGTTCTTGGCCCAGTTCCCCAGCCCCCCCAGCGATCAATACTGATTTGTCCAAAAAGTCGATCATGAATCCAACGCTGCCAAATCGATTCCAAATTTTCGGCAAATTTGTAGTGCGCTACCTACGGCTGCCTCATGGAGTCCGTTGCCCCAATAAGATCCGCAAAAATGAATTCGATCCCGGCCGCTGAGGGTATCATACAGTTTGTGAACTGCCACGGAGTCGCGGCTAAAAATGGGTGTGTATCCGGCCCAGTTATACAGAGTTGCTTTGTCAGTAAGGTGTGCTTTGGACTCTGAACTGTGGTAGAGACCAAGATTCTGTGTGACGACTCCGTGAGTTAGCCGATTTAAATGCGTGACTGCTTTTATCGCATTGAACCCACCTGTATTGGTTTTTTCAAGGGTCAGTTGTATGGCGGGGGAGAATCGGAGGTTGCGAGTATCACTGGAGAGTTGTTTTAGTGAAATATGATGAACTGCCGACTTCAGTCGAGCCAGCATGTTGTATTCGGTATCACTCGGAGTTTTCATCAAGTCGATCAATCGGTGTCCAGGGACGGCCATGATAACCTCATCCACTGCGACTTCCGCTCCGTTTTTCATCGTTAGCCGAATACCTTCAGAAGATCGAGTCACCGATTCGATAGGGCATTCCTTAAAGATTCGATTGGAAATGGGGCCAGCCAACCGATCCAGATAGTTAGCAAACCCTTTGGGAATGAAGTGCCACCGATCGGGGGTCACATTGGTCAGCAATCCCAGTTGCCTTAACTGATTGAGCACAAAACTAAGTGGGAACTCATCCAAGTCCATCGAACGCATCGTCCAAACGCCCATTGCCATGCCGCGTAATGCCAGTGCTGCCGACTCTGTGCAAGCCGAATGATTCAATAAGTCTCCGAGGCAAGCTGTGGGGGGCATGTTCTCGGCAATTCGTCTGAGCTTCGATATTTGGTGCCGTAAAGTAAGTGACTTAAAAAATCGACCCCAAACGGGAGCGCCGGCAAGGCGTCCACGATTGTAGTCGAAGCAGAACCTCAAGCGGTCGGCCAACTGAAACTCGATGGACAGGTTGCAAGGTCGAGTTTCAATCTGCAGTACTTTGAGGATCGACATGAACAACGGATACTCGTCGATATGAAATAAATTCACGCCGAGATCGACTCGCGATGAAACCGTTTCATCGGAAATCAGATGACTGCGAGCATTGCCACCGATCCGATCGTCGGATTCAAACAGGGAAACATCATGTTGTGTGGCTAGCAAGCGAGCGCACAACAGTCCTGCCCCTCCACCGCCGACGATACCAATTCGCAAAATGATGTTCCTCAACGTTGAAAATACAAAGTCGCGATTTGTTTAACGTCTCGCAGGGTACTAAAAGAACTGAAGCAATTCGCATTCGGAAAGAGTGAAGTTTCTGTAACCGGATTTGAATGGACACAGGTTACACCACGCGCGCGATGTTCTGGTCCAACTAAAAACGGGGGCAGGAACAACATTTTCGCCAGGGAGTTTTAGCTGGCGAAAATCCGGTCCATGTTTTTGGCGATCAACGATAGTCGGTCGCGATTGCCGCCGCGAATTTCGGCAGTTGCCCAGCCGGAGAAACCGAGTTCTTTCATTTTGGACATAACCACTGGCCAATTGCAGGAGCCCTCGAGCAATTCTGCCTTAAAGCCCGCGTACCAATCGCCGTCTTTGGTTGCGTCCAGATCAAATTCTTTGATATCCAATTTTTTAATACGTTTGCCGAGTACAGTAATCCACTCTCCAGGTGGCGCGTAGCGAACGCTGTTGCCAACATCGTAGTAGGCACCGATTCGATCACTTCCCAGTTCATCGATAAACCGCGCGGTTTCACTGGGATCGGTCAGGAAGTTATTCCATACGTTTTCCATCAAGATGTCAATTTTGAGTTCTTCGGCCAGTGGGATCATCTTTTTGATTTCGGCAATTGAACGAGTCCAGGCATCTTTGTAACTAACCTCTTCATTGCAAACAGCGGGAACGAGCAGGACGCTGGTGCCGCCAAACGCCTTGCAGTCTCGAATCGCCGTTTCCAACCCCTTCAGTCCCTCCGCCCTCACCGCCGGATCAGGATGCGATAAAGGCTTGTCCCAGTGAACGGAATCAACGACGCCGTGAACAGGTAGCCCTGTCTTATTAATGGCGTCCAACACCTCTTTGGCAGTGATGGATGTCGGAGAGTCGAGTTCAACCCCATCAAACCCCAATTCCTTGAGAACCATAAATTTGTCGAGCAATTTTCCTTCGACTTGAACCATCCCGATTTTTACGGCCTTTTTAAAAGCCTTGTCTTGGCCCCTTTTGGGAAATGTGCGAAAACTTTCAGCCACGGCAATTTGGCCTTGGCCCACGGCGACTGCACCCACGGTAGCACACACGCCGCCAATAAAATGGCGTCGAGAAACGTTGATATTGAAAGCCATTAGGAACTCCCCGGGGTGAAATCGTTGAACAAAAATGGATTGTGCCGTTAATTTTATCGACCGTCTGAGGTAAAATAAGGGTATTGGCTAATAGAAACCCCTAATTCGATTGCCTTTCCTGCTAATTTCTGGGCGAGCGAGAGTTGATTGTCGAACTTTTTGGGCCGTTTTCAATCTCGCTCCGTAGACTTTAGCAGGGTTGCCAAGCGTAAAAAACCGCTGGAAGCCGTCGCTTTTTTTCGTAAATCGGGGGGAATGACCGGGAAATTGTCGTTGAGAACAGGCTGCGAAGTACTGGAGGGCATCGTTAGTGGTGAAATCCGATATTGGAAGTTTGGTAAGAAACAAGTGTTGATCCGGCCGAGTAGAACTGGGCAGCGAAATCGTAGCCAACCGCGAATGAGCGCCCTGTGAGAGAATTGTGCAAAAAATGGTTGTTCCGAATAATGGTCATTAGCAAAATCGATTCGCACCAAACGATCGTTGTCGGTGGTAACCTCCAAATGAGACGTGTTGATTGAATTCAAATCCGCAAAAACCAGAAGAAACACCAAATCCCCCCGACCTAACGGGCCATCAACTGGGGGATTTTGTCATTTTGCGCCGGCTCGGTAGCGGCGGGATGGCTCACGTCTATTTGGCGGAACAACGATCGCTGCAACGTAAGGTCGCGTTGAAAATAATGCGTCCGGATTTGGTTAATGACGCCACTCATGTCAGCCGATTTGTTCGTGAAGCTCAGTCCGCTGCCGCCCTGTCCCAATCCAATATTGTTCAAATTTTCGAAGTCGGCCAGTTAGACGGCAAACATTACATTTCTCAAGAATATGTCGAGGGTCGAAACTTAAAACAATTCATCAATCGATTTGGTGCCGTAGAGGTGGTAATGGCCATCAATGTTTTGCGGCAGGTCGGGTTGGCATTGCAAAAGGCCTTTGAGGAAGGTGTTATTCACAGAGACATCAAGCCTGAGAATATCATGATTAGTTCAGGTGGCGAAGTTAAGGTCACCGATTTTGGTCTAGCTAGAATGCTAAATGAAAAATCCAAAATGGATTTGACACAAGTTGGCATTACCTTGGGAACGCCCCTTTACATGAGTCCCGAACAGATCGAGGGGCGAGAAGTCGACCATCGCAGCGACCTGTATTCGTTGGGCGTGACCGCGTATCACATGCTTGCGGGTGAACCCCCTTTCAAGGGAGAGACGGCTTTGGCCGTGGCCATGCAGCATTTGAAAGAGACTCCGCGAAGTCTCAAATCGATTCGGCCCGATGTCCCCGTCGTTCTTTGTGAAATGATAGCGAAGTTGATGGCCAAGGCTCCGGAGGATCGTCTGCAAAATCCCGGTGAACTGTTACGGGAACTCAGAAAAATTAAAGTTGAAGTCGACGAAGATTGGCTGAGTCTCGCGGAAAAGTTGGCCGAGAGCCGCCACGATGCCTTCGATGGTTCTTCCAGCAAGTTGGCGGCAACGCGGCAATTGCATTCCGTTTTGAAAGGAAATATCCGTTCATTTTGGACGCAACCTGGTTTTATCGTTCCTCTGATCTTTCTCACTCTTTTGTCTGTGGGGGCTGGGATTGGAATGGCCTGGATGCAGCCAGTCCCTGACCCATTTTCCCGCTCTGATTCCAAGCAATCGAAGGATGGAATCACGAAAAAGAAAGATGTAAAAGAGCAGTATCGGGCAGCCTTTTGGAGTGGTGACCCGGAACACTACAAAGCGGTAATCGACTTGTTTCCAGCATCGGCAACCGATTTTGTTACGCTGCTGTATCATCGTCGCGCCAAACAGTTTTTAGGCGAATATTATTTAGAATCAGGAACCGAAAGAGGAACGATTGAGGCCGAAAAGTACTTTCGTGAACTCAGTCTAGTTGACGATCCTTTCTATCAGGCGGTGGGGTGGGCGGGTTTAGCCTGCGTCTACGATGAAACCGGCATTTATCAGCTGGTGCGCGAAGAACTACAGAAACTAGAGAGCCCCAGCCCCACTCTCAACGGAGAGCCTTACTTTTTGTTGCTCAATAAATTACTGTACGACAAAGTCATGAATTTGATGTCGCGGTATGCCGATCAAAACCCGAATCCAGCCTCGGTTTCCAGCCGAGGCGTTTCGTCTCTCAAGCCTTGATTTTGACATTTTTGCCCATGTAGGCGTCGTCGATTCGCAAACGCGGCCCCATCTCCAGTAGGCAAACGCTTCGCCATCATCTCATAGCGCCGTCAACGCGACATCGACCTCGCTATCTCGACACCCGCAGTCAACCGTTCTTCGACGACGTGATCCGTGCCCTCCCTGGAGGAGCTGCGAAGAGGAACACGAACGAGTGTGCGAGCACCAGCCCTGGCAATAATAGGCGTTGAAAACGGTTACGAACAAGCAACTGGCGACGCAGTCTTCAGTATTCATAAGCGTGATGGTCGCCGCGACTCGTTTTAATTGGTAGGGTTTTTGG
>JBGSIY010000870.1:0-3010 GCA_041742275.1 Pirellulaceae bacterium
GCCGAACCATTGGTTATGATTTGCATCCAATCCATAGTCGACCCTATGTGATCCGTGACTGTGATTCTACCTTCAATCGCGATTATCTTGCATGGGGCACCAGGAATTGAAGAACGAAGAGCCCGGTATCCTCGACCTCACTTCATGGCCAACGGCCATCCGCCTGCTGGAGCAGTGTCTATGTGCTCTGCAGAAAATCTCTCCCGTGGCGTCGCCCGCCGCACTCCGCGACGTACTCCCGCTGTCCGCCGGTGAATTTCATCGATTGTTGCTGGTGGAGTTGATCAAGTTTGATATGGCCGTTGCGGCGGAAGTGGGTTTGATGCGTCCACTCAGCGAATACCTTCAGGAATTTTCCAGCGAACTGCCCGTAAACGAAGTCCCCGTGGATTTAGTTCTGGAAGATCTGCAAATACAACGGGAGTCCGGACTGGAACCCGACGTCAAACACTATTTGGAACGGTTTCCCCACCTGCAAGATGGATTGGTCGATTGGTCGACAAGCGCTGATCGAGGAACGTTTCAACCGTTGGCGATTTTCGGACGGCCACCACCGGAATTAGAGATCGGTTCGAAGCTTGAGGACTTTCGTATCCTGCGTGGTATCGGCCGGGGTGCCTTTGCCAATGTTTACCTGGCGTTACAAGAAACGTTGCAACGCTTTGTCGCGTTGAAGGTATCGCAACGAAGCAGCGAAGAAACACTGACATTGTCGCAACTGGACCATCCGAATATCGTGAGGATTTACGACGAGCGGAATCCGAGCGAACCTCCCGTGCGGTTGTTGTACATGCAGTTTGTCGCCGGAGGTACGTTGGCGGAATGCCTCCAGCGCGTATCTGAATTGGCGTTGCCGCAAAAGTCGGGCAAACGTGTGCTGGAGTCGATCGCGACAAACCTAAAAGGTTTTGGCTTGGAATTACCCCTGCAGGTAGAATCTTCGGCCAACGTTGCTAATTTCGATTGGCCTACTACAGTTGCCTGGATGGGAATGCAGCTGGCCGAGGGGCTCGATTATGCACACGCCAGGGGAATCCTGCATCGAGACGTGAAACCGGCCAATATACTCCTCGCGACGGACGCAACACCGAAACTGGCGGACTTCAATGTTAGCTTCTCAGGGCTCGCGGGCCGCGCCGGGGCCGCGGCATTTTTCGGTGGTTCTCTGGCTTATATGTCACCCGAACAGCTGGAGGTAGCCAGTTCAACTGGAGGCGGTCGTGACGCCGCGGAATTGGATTGTCGCGCTGACCTCTTCTCATTGGGCATGGTGATGTGGGAGATGCTGCACGGCGAGCGCCCATGGCGAACAGAGGAAGCACCCACGAGTTGGAGCGAAGCAGTGCAAGATGAAATGACCAAGCGAACATGGCCGCTCCCCATTGTTCCCCATACCGAGAAAACCGTGCAGCCAGCACCTCATCAGGTTTTGGACCGAACCATTCGTCAATGCCTACAACCCGAGCCGATTGATCGCCCCCAGTCAGGACGAGCGGTGGCAAGGTCCTTGCGACTTGTGCTTCACCCCCGCGCGGCGAAACGGCTGTTTCCACAACACGAGAAATCGCTAATTTGGCTCAACTACCTTCCCCGGTGGATGGTCTTGACTGTCGGTGCAGCGCTGCCCAATTCGGCCGCAGCCGTCTTCAATTTCATCTATAACAATAATCAGATCGTCAGCCGCTACCCTGAATTATGGCCCCCGTTTTTTCGAGTGGCGACCTGGGTCAATTGCGTCCTGTTTCCGTTGGGAATCGGTTTAACGTTGTGGTTGGTGCTGGCCAGTCCACAACGATTACGCAGCTCGGCAGAACGAGATTCGCCACCGAAGGGCAGGGGAGGGAGGAACGGAAATTTGGGGCATCACGTAGCGTTGGTATGTGGCGCATGTTGGCTGATTGCCGGATTGGTATTCCCGTTGTTCTTGCTGGTATTGCATCGATCGTTTGCATTCCACGATGCTCTCCATTTCTTTTCATCGCTGACGATTTGTGGTGGCGTGGCGATGGTCTATCCCTTTTTCTGGATCAATTGGGTCGATCTAAAGTTTTACTACCCGCGAGCTGTCGCCCGAGATCTGATTGACCCAAACTTCCTCAGTTGGACGCGACGTGTCCGCCGGTTGGCGCGGTTTTATTTGTTGACGGCTGCTGCCATTCCCCTGATCGCCTTGGGATTGTTGGTTCTTTCTCCAGACGTGCCGAGGTACTTCTTACTGGCAACGATCCTGACAACGGCGATTGGGTTTGGTGCCTCGTTTTTAGCTGTTCAATATCTCGATGACTTTGTGCATGATCTAGCGGACTACATGGAGGAACCCGGTTCCAACTCGTGAGTAAACACTTTCCTGAAAGCGGCTCGCATGGGAACCCATCGTAACCGCGACACCAACGTTCATGCATTAGGATGGGGGAAAGAAACGGGCTCCTGTTGCATCCAACTGCAAGCGATCGTCCATTGACTCCCCACCGGAGTGTTCCTTGGAGTACAACGTATTGCAGGTTTTTGGCTGTCTACCAGCCGGTACTGCGACGATAGCCGATTTCATTTTTTTTTCTGAGTAGGATCATTTTGTTTCCAAGACTTCGATCTTTGGCATCGCGACATAGAGTAGGGGCATCGGGCCAGTTTCCGATGTGAAATAGGGAATGTGGTAGATGCCACACGGGAGCTTGCCGCCGCCAGTGGGATCCACTTGCTGCCAGCCCTTTCCCTCAACATAAAACTCGGCCCAAACGTGACCGCTGCTGCCATAGAACCAACCCGCCATCTGACGACTGGGCACACCCGCTGCCCGAGCGAGAGTGACAAAACAGTCGGAGAAATCCCAACAGTGGCCAAACTTTTGCTCGAGTACTTTTGCGGTGCCCCAGCGAGATCCAGTCTGACCGGAGTATTTGATATTCTTGCCAGGTGACAGCCACTCCAGAATCGCCATCGCCTTGGCACTGTTACCAGTTTTACCCAAGGTAATTTGCTGAGCCAGGGCCACGATCTCGGGGTCATCCGA
>JBGSIY010000871.1:0-2259 GCA_041742275.1 Pirellulaceae bacterium
TTTACCAAAAACGGAAGAAATGCGAAAACGGGAGACAAGTTCGCGATCACCTACCGGCAAAATGAAATCGGTCACAACCAAAACTTCCCGCATCCAATGACGATTCAAGCCAATCCGACTGAACTGATTGCCCAGGGAAAACTCGTTACTCGATGGTATCGGCAAATCGTTTTAGATCGACAGCGAACCCAGCGAGACGTTCCTCCATGGTCTTGGAAATGGCAGTCACATCGTCGAAGGAATCCGGAGCGGCATAAGTAAACATATAAAACTTCACTTTCGGTTCCGTCCCTGATGGCCGGGCGGCAATATAATTACCGGGAGCACTCGTTTCCATAAAAATCAAATTGTCTTGGGGGCCATCCAACGGCTCAGATACGCCATCGACGGTGCGTGTCCCCATCAAGTAGTCCCGAATCGCTAACACATCGAGTCCGCCAAGGGAACGGGGAGGATGCGAACGAAAAGCGTTCATCAGATCTTTCATCCGCCGCATTCCATCGCTGCCCTCCATTTGAATGGTAATTAAACGCTCACCATGATAACCATATTTTTTATACAGACTTTCCAAATGCTCAAACATGCTCAGTCCTTGGGCCAAGACCTCAGCGGCCAACTCGGCCATTAGCATACAAGCCACCACACCGTCCTTGTCGCGACAATGCTGCCCTACTAAAAACCCGTGCGATTCCTCCGTTCCATAAACAAAGTTGTCGGGTCCGATCTCATCCATTTTTTGGCAGATCCATTTGAAGCCGACGAGGTTATTACTGTAGCACCGCACACCGAAGTCTTGGCAAATCCGCTCCAACATCAATGTGGTAACCAAGGTGGTAACGACGTAGCTGTCAGTCGTCAATTCACCTCGTTCGCGACGACGACGCAAAACGTATTCGCACAAGAGCGCTGAAAGTTGATTTCCATTTAGCGTTCGCCAGGGCCCGCGAGTGTCCCTTGTTACTGGCGCAGCGGCCCCCATGCGATCGGCATCCGGGTCGGTTACCAAAATCAAATTTGCCCCTGTCGCTTGAGCCTGGACTATGATTTCGTCGAATACAACTGCGTTCTCAGGGTTGGAAACGTGGCCGGGGACATTTGGGAAATCACCGCTCGGATTGCGGTGTCGCTCATAAACCTCAAATCCCGCGAATCCCAGGCGCTCGAGCAATTGCCGGATATTAAATTCACCAACACCATGCAGTGGCGAGTAGATGATACTTAAATCCCGGTGGGTGCCCAAGCTTAATTTCAGATGTTCGTTAAGCAGAGCGGCATCGGTTTCAGCCAAGCAAAATTCGACTCGCCCTTCAGATACAGCCTCCTCAAAATTATGAACCTCGATTTCTTGAACTTCCGCTACTTTGGCAATCACGGCTTGGTCATGTGGGGGAACCAACTGAGCCCCAGTGGACCAATAAACCTTCACGGCATTGTCACTAGGGGGATTGTGGCTGGCCGTCACCATAATGCCACAATCGCAGTTTTTTAAGCGAATCAAAAATGAAAGTTCAGGTGTGCTACGATAGTCATCCAGGAAAAACACCTTGAACCCATTGGCAACCATAATCCCCGCACACAGTTCAGCAAATTCGCGAGACCGATGCCGCGTGTCATAAGCGATGGCGATGCTCCAGGGCCCCTCGGGATTGCTTTCTTTGACGTATTCCGCCAGCCCCTGGGCACTTTCGCCAATCGTGCGATCATTGATGGCGTTGCTGCCGATAGGATACATTCGGCCACGGCGGCCCCCGGTTCCGAAGGGAATGACCGTCCAGAAAACGTCATCCAATTTTTGCCATTTTTGTTCGGCAATATGCGTTAACAATTCCTCCTGATAATCGGCATAACGGGACTGAGTCAGCCAATGGGTCATGTTTTCCGCAGCTGACGCCGAGAGTTTTTGAGCCTCAACGGCAGCTTGGATGGATTTCAGTGCTGTTGGAGTATCCATGGGTTGATTATTCATAAGGACTATTGCAATGGGAGTTTCGTTTTTCTGAAAATGAGTTAACTTAAACTTGATGTTCGGGAGTAGGCGTCCGATTACGAGATACCATTCCGGGGGACGTTCAGCAGACGCTCACTTGCATGCCAGTCTAATTTTTGCGGGGCTCTGCGAACAGTCAGCCAAAAATGAAAATCTGATTTTTCACGGCGTTGTTTTATACCCCCGCATCTGCGAACCATCGGATTCGTCCACCAAAATTCTTCAGTGAAAGCCTTTTTTTAATATGAACGAACCCATTATTAGCGTTTCTG
>JBGSIY010000872.1:0-18814 GCA_041742275.1 Pirellulaceae bacterium
TTATCATTGCTGGCCGCTGGCCAAGGTCCCTGCGGCCAATGTTGCTACTGAGAATACGAAGTTGTGAAAATGTCTCGGGGGCCCATTATCCACTTCCATTTTGGATGCGAACGATGAGTTGATGTCTCCGACAATTTTTGAGAACAGCAAGGCTGCAAATTCAGCGGGGCGTCGAAAGACTGATTTGACTGATTCCGAATAGTAAAGAATTTCCATTTTTTGAAAAAGGTGAGACGATGAAACGAATTCAAAATGCATTGTTCCTGTTTGGTTTGGCTTGTTTGTCCTGCGGGGCGAACAGTTCTTTGGCTCAGGTGGAATCCGCCCCGAGTGCCGAGCATAAAATCCTTAAAATGGATGTCGGAACTTGGGATAGCGAAATGAAGATGTGGATCGGTGCGGATGGAACGACTGATCCCAACGCCACGCCGATGATCAGCAAAGGGACCGAAAAGAATCGAATGTTGGGAGATTTTTGGCTCGTCAGTGAATTTGAGGCCGACCTCGGCGGTATGATGTTCGAGGGACATGCAACAATGGGCTATGACACCTCCAGCAAAAAGTTCCAAGGTGTCTGGATTGACTCGATGTCACCTGGAGCGACCCACATGGAAGGCACGTATGACGCCGCTTCAAAAACGATGACGAGCATGATGACCAAGCCCATGCCTGACGGTTCGGTGCAAAAAACCAAGTCGACAGTCGTCTATCAGGGCGAAGACAAACGGGTCATGACAATGTATGAATTGAAGCCGGGTACGGAAAATGAATGGCTTCGCTCCATGGAGATTAGCTATACTCGCAAAAAAGGCTAGTCCAAAGGACCTGTCTGCGGGATCGGTTTTCTACGGGCTCGGTTTTCTATGGGCTCGGTTTGTTGTGGTCGGTTCCCAGTGGCCGTTTCCGTGTGGAAGATTCGTTGTTTTTTTAAATTAATAGGATTTTATGATGAAGTTATCTGTGATTTGTTTCTTAACTATGATGCTGTTGTCCTCAGCTGGAATTGTTTCGGCTCAAGAGGGCCAGACGAAAGAAAGTAAGGCTCAGGAGAAAACCAAAGTGCCAGCGGCTCTCAATTTTAAAATGAAATCGATCGACGGTGACGAAGTCGACTTAAGTCAGTATTCGGGCAAGGTCGTGATGATTGTGAATGTTGCTAGCTTTTGTGGTATGACCAAACAATACGCTGATTTACAGTCCTTGCATGAGAAGCACGGTGCTGACGGATTAGTGATTCTTGGTTTCCCCTGCAATCAATTCAGTGGACAAGAACCCGGGACTGAAGCGGAGATCAAGGAATTCTGCAGCACGAAGTACAATGTTACGTTTCCCATGTTTTCCAAAGTGGAAGTTAAAGGGGATGGACAATGTGACCTGTATCGCCATCTCACTTCACTCGATTTGGCTCCCAAGGGGTCGGGAGATGTCGCCTGGAATTTTGAAAAAATTATCCTCAACCGAGCCGGGGAACCTGTGGCTCGATTTGGCTCGCGTGTCTCCCCCTCTGATCCCGAAGTGGTGAACGTTCTGAAAGAAGCGTTGGGCGGAAGTGAATAGGCAATCTCGCATTTCGCGGCTGCATTGAAAATTGAAGCGAATTGTTTTCAATTCAATGGAGTGGGTGAGTAACGCATTTCATTTGAAGCGTCAGTGAAAATCTAAAACAACAGAGCGGCATGCTGGTCGGCAATGACTGGTTGCCGCTTTTTTTGTACCCTTTGCAGTGACTGAGCCAATGACAGGGCAATGCTACTGTCTATTGAAGATATGTCCCAAAATAATTTCGGCGTTTGGTTTGTCGGTGATGAAGGTATGGAAGGCCTTGCCGGTCATTTAAGCCCAGCATATCACCGGTCCGATTTCGCATTCTTTTTTTAGCACCCGGCAATAGAGGCGAGCGGGTCGAATCAAGAACGTCGCTGGCACCTCTCCAGGGTGCTATGGTGGTGGTAACAACCTTCCGATGGTGTCGCTGCGCTCAACCATCGGCTAATAGCTGATAACCCCTATCGGGGTAAATCGAGAAGTTCCTTCAGAAACATACGTGAGAAACAGTCCTGCAACAGAATCCACTTTTTTAAATTAGTAAGAACTTATTTCCGGCCAAATACGAGGCGGCTCTTTTTAGCTGCTGTGTTTGCAACATGGGCGTCTATACGTACGAGGACTGGGAGCCATTCTTAGCGGAGCTCACACCTCGTTTTGCGCGGTCGGGTCGATTTCTAAATAGCGTTTCAAAATACTGACGCCAATATAGAAAGGGATCGTGTCCAGCAGAGCGATGACCAATTTAAACGCATAGCCCGTACCAATAAAGACCAGCAATTGCAGCCAGAGGGGGACATCATCGCGGATCGGCAAACCCCGCGTCGCAAAATGAGTGATCAGAATGACGGCGATGCTGTCGACCAGTTGGCTGACCATGGTCGATCCATTGTTTCTCAACCACAGGTGTCGCCCGCGCGTCAGCCGCTTCCAGAAATGAAACATGTGCACATCGCACAGTTGGGCTGCCAAATAAGCCACCATCGAGGCTCCGACAGCGGCAAAAGTCAAGGAGCGAATTTGGAAAAACACAGGCGTCGATCCGTCAGGATTGACGGGCTGGCCATTGACGATTTGTTCAAAACCAGGCAAGACCCCGCCCAGCCACAACATGAATACGACCCAGACGTTGAGCAGGAGGCCTACCATGACAACCCAGTTCGCTCGACGTTTACCATAGAACTCGCTGATAAAATCCGTGCAGAGAAATGTAAGCGGATAGGGAATCACGCCCACCGCCACCGCAAAGGTAATCGGCCAGGTGTCGCCGGATTCCAAAGACACACCAAATTCTGCGATTTTGATAAAGCGACTGATCCCTAAAATATTCAGCATGGTCATGGAGCCGAGAAATAAACCGGCGAGGACCAAATAAACGCGCTCCCGTCGCGCATGTAATTCCGAAGCCTCGATAGGATGCAATGAAGGGGATGGGGTGATTGACTTCATGTAGTTTGAGCTTCCAGTAGATGCCCGCGATATTCACTGGTGAACGAGATTAAATTTTCAAAAAGAAATGACTTCGCCATCTTCTGGTATGTACAACGTTGAACAAATCGACTCGACCTGATTTAAGTCCAGAAGTGAGTCGCTTTCGTCCAAGGGAGTCAGGTGTACCAAGGCTGTGCGTTGGGCACGCGACGCGGCGGCGACCTGGGCCACAGGAGTAAGGCAACTATGACCCGTCAAACTGGCTAGTTCTTCACAGCCATCCGGGAAATAACATTCGTGAATTAGAAGCCGAACCTCTTGAATATGCTCAATATAAGGTGCCTGCGGATGAGCGGTGGTGTCGGTGACATAGGCCATGCTGGTGCTGGGCCAATCCAGTCGAAACCCCAAACAGCCCCCGGGATGCTCCAGCGGGAATGTCCGCAGGGTTCCTCCACCTGGGATGGGCACATCCTGTCCGCTCAATACGGCGAATTTAAACGGGGGGGCAACCGGAAACAACAGAGGGTGAAACAAATGCTGCTCAATGGCCTCGCGTTTCTCGTTTTCACAATAGACGGTCACCGAGTCGAGATCCTTGTCGTACAGGACGTCCAATAAAAAGGTCAGGCCGACAACATGATCCAGATGAGCATGCGAGAGGAATATATGTAAATTACGAGTCGCAATCAGGTCCCGCGCGCGAAAAATCCCCGTTCCCGCATCCAAAATGATCCCCAATTCAGGGATCATGAAGCATGCTGTGTCGCGCCGTCGGTTCGGGTGGTAACCGGTGGTTCCTAAAAAATGTAAATCCATTCGCTTGCCATCAAGCCAAAAAAAAACTTAATTCCACTCCCGACCATTGTAGCAATCTAATCGGCCGGTGTGAGTTTGCCAAAACCTTACAAAATTCGCAACCGTGTTTAACCGAATGTCTGAGGGTGTGTATATTAGAGCCTTTTGTCGGCAGGGCCAATTAGGTGAATTCGGTATGATACCGTTCGCATTGACGATCTTTCTGAGCGCATTTCTGTTGTTCCAGGTTCAGCCGATCATTGCTCGATTCATTTTGCCTTGGTATGGCGGTTCCCCTGCCGTCTGGACCACCTGCATGTTGTTTTTTCAGGCGGCATTGTTGCTGGGCTACTGTTATGCCGATGTGGTTGCTCGGCGATTGGCTTTATCCCGCCAATTGTTGGTCCACGTGACGTTGCTTGTCCTGAGTCTGTTCCTGTTGCCGATCATTCCGCGGGAGTCATTGCGATGGGGAGCAGGAGAAGATCCCGCTTTGTCAATTCTCTGGCTCTTGCTTTTGACCATTGGTGGTAATTATTGTTTGTTGGCGACGACGGGGCCCTTGCTCCAACATTGGTTTGCCAAATCATTTCCGAATCGGTCTCCCTATCGGCTGTTTGCCTTGTCGAATTTGGGCTCGTTGTTGGCGTTGCTGGGCTATCCGTTGATGGTGGAAACAACGCTACCCATTCGAAGGCAAGCCGAGATGTGGAGTTGGGGCTACGGCATTTTCGTGATTGTCGGAAGTTGGGCCGCTTGGCAAACATGGAAACGCAGGACTGCGATCGCGGGCGTGAGCCCAAGTGCTGGTTCGTTGAGTTCCGATCCGGAAGGGGTGGCGGTGCACGCTTTCGATAGGACGGAGGGATCGGCAAATGCGTTGCCTCAACTCATTGGAGCTCGACGCCGCTTGGCATGGTTGATCCTCAGCACCTTGCCATCGGTTTTATTGCTGACGATCACGAATGAAATCTCTCAAGAAATCGCCGTGGTGCCCATGCTTTGGATCGTGCCGCTGAGTTTGTATTTGATTTCTTTTATCATTTGTTTTGAACGGGCGAGTTGGTACCGGCGCGATGTTTTCGGAGTCTTGTTAATCGTCTCGACGTTTTCCGCATGCATTTGTTTGGCGAATCCGACGGGAACAGGATTTTTATGGCAGTTTGCAACGTACTGCCTTTTATTGTTTTCGGCCTGCATGACTTTGCATGGCGAGTTGGCAAGTCTCAAGCCCGTGGCAGAAAGACTGACGACCTACTATTTATTCATTTCGCTCGGTGGCGCCCTGGGAGGAGTGTTGGTGGTTTTGGTGGCCCCATTGTTGTTCACGGGGTTCTATGAACTGCAAATTTCAATCGCTCTCGCCGTCCTGGTGACCTTTGCTCGCTGGTGGCAGACCAAAGATGGGCAGACATTGACTCGAGTCATGGTGGTCGTTTCGATTCTGGCTTCGACCGGATTTGTTGTTGGTTTCATTCGGTTTCGTCTGAATATCAACGAGAATGTGCTCTATCGTTTGGCAGTAGTTGCGGGACTGTGGTTTATTTCTTTTAGTCTGTTGGGTTGGCAACATTTGAGTAAACCGGGTGCTAATAGTACGTCGCTGGGGCAGAGGGTTGCGCCGGGACGTGTGGCTAGTAGTTTATGGTTGGTGACCTTGATGGTTGTTTTTCTGTTTTCTTGGCTCCTTCTGAATCTTCCGGATTGGATGCGAGGAATCGATGCGTTGCTGGGGCTGGCTTTGGTGCTGTGGATATGGTGGGTGGGGGTTTACACCCATTCGCGACCGATCGTTTCGTTTGCGACCTACGTCAATTTAGCTTTGATTTTCATGGTGTTTCTATTCCAAGTCCTAGTGATTGCCATTGGTGTTCAAATGGCAAAACGAGAAGGACGCGTAATTGATGCTCGCCGTAACTTCTTTGGTATCAGCGGAGTGGAGCGAGTTCATTCGCCAACAGATGGATTTTACAAAGAGATTTTCAATGGCCGGATTGGGCATGGCCGTCAATATGAACGAGAGGATTTAGCTCAAGAAGTCAATCTCTACTATGGACCTGGTAGTGGTGTGGGATTTGCATTGAACCATCATCCCAAACGTTTGCAAGGTCAACCGATTAAGGTTGGTATCATCGGGTTAGGTACGGGAACGCTCGCTGCATGGGGACGTCAGGGCGATGAATTCATTTATTATGAAATCAACCCAGCAGTGATCGACCTCGCAGAGGAACATTTCAGTTATTTTGAAAACAGTTTGGCTGATTGTGAAACGCGCCTGGGCGACGCGAGAATTTTGATGGAACAGACGTTGCGGGAAAATCGCCCCGAGAATTTTGATGTGTTGATCGTAGATGCCTTTTCCAGCGATGCGATCCCCAGGCATTTGTTGACACGTGAAGCGATGGACGTCTACGCCCAGCACCTCGCCGACGGAGGAGTGATCGCCATTCATATTTCAAATTGGTTCTTGCGACTGGATCCAGTCGTGTTTGGAATCGCCGAAGACGCGGGATTTCAAGCGGTTAATATTTACCATGAAGTTTTAGATAGCCAACGATTTCATTCGAGCGATTGGATGTTAGTATCTAAAAACCAGGAGTTTTTGAATCAATCCATCATTCATGATTCGGAATATCAAGGTCCTAAACTCAGGCGGATCCTGTGGACCGACGATTTCGGCAGCGTGTTACAAGTGATGAAAGTAAAACGTCCCGAATACTGGCCACTCGAGTGGTGGCCGTTTTACTACAAGTAACCAACTTTTCGCATTCGCAATTAGAAACGGGCGATGATTTCGCCCCGAGCCTCGCGGGCGCGAATTTCAATTTGATGCGAGTCAAAATCGCTGATCCAGCGAACCAATCGCCATTCCAACCAATGACGGTCGGGGTCTCCGGGCGTCGAGCTCACAAACCCTAGGTGTCCCCCGTGTTTGATCGTGATCAATTCGACATCTGTGGACATGACCCATTGTTGGAACATGGAGTAGGGAACGATCGGATCATCTTGTGCCGCGACGATTAGGGTGGACAAGGAGATGTCCCGAAGCTGGGCCGCACTGCTGGCTTTTGCGTAATAATCACGAGCTCCATCAAAACCATGAACGGGAGCAATGAATTGGTCGTCGAGATGTACCAGACGATGGGGTAAGTTCTTCAGGCCATTGTCGTAAAGGCCCGGCACGCGAGCGCGTCGTCGATCCAGACTTTTCTTCAGCTGGCTGCAAAAGAAGTAGTCGTACATTCGATTGCCCCATTGCCGCAGGTTGCCCGAGCACATGATCAAATCGATCGGCGGAGAAACGGCAATTGCGGAGTCGACATAACTGGGCGGTTGCTGACCCCAGCGACCACACAATTTTAACACCATGTTGCCGCCCAAAGAGAACCCAATCAATGTGATGTAACTCAAGGGGCTGAGGGAATGAACGGCTCTGATGACGGCTGCCAGGTCGTCGCTGGCCGCACCATGACCATGACCGCGGGATAAGTACTGGCTATCCCCCTGCCCTCGCATATCCATACGGATTGTGCGATAGCCGGAGCGACGTAGCTTCTCTGCCGTGCGCACGACATGAGTGGACTGATGCGAACCACAGAGTCCGTGCAACAGAATGACGATACGATCCCCCGTAATCCACTTTTTGGGAATGTTATCATGAATCACGAGAACGTCGTCATCATCCGTCCGCACCACATATCGCTGCGTTTTAGATTTGCTCAAGTCCACAGATTGAAAGAAGGAAGCAATCGTTTGTAGATGCGGATTTCCCAACAAGAGGTGGGGGCGAAACGGTGGATACTGCGTTACAAACATAAGCTGGATGACATTCTGCGAAACGAGAAACAAACAATCTACTGTAAAAGAATTGGCACGACCAAGCGAGAGGTCTGTTGATCCGGGACCTAGGGCCGCGATGCGGCGCATGATCTACCCCTTAAACTAAATTTTTGTCACCATCGCTTACGCCTCTACGAAATTTAGTACCCGATATTTTAACGTCTGACTTGGATCCCCCGCCAATCACCGATGGCCTAATTCACGTCGTCGCTGCAAAAAACGTTTCGGGGCGTGAGCAGTTATCTGCTATCCAGATCCGGACTCCTTTTGGACACGTTGTTGGTACTCACGTCCTAACCAAGCGGCAAGCAATCCCCAGAGGACAACAATGGTCACGATGGCCCAGGTTGCCAAACTCATCAGGCTGGCAATCGCATCCGCTCCACGAAACACAACCGTATCGATGAAATTTTTCGATTGGTATTTGGCCGTGCGACTAACGATCGTAAACAACACCTCTCGAGAGGGGACGGTAATGCCATAAGCACCAATTCGCGACAACACATCCACCGTTCCCAATACCCACAACGTCTCTGATGCCCCCAGTAAGAGGAAGCAAATAAAATAAACCATAGGGAGGACCAATAGCGCGGCGGTTAACCCCAGGCGGTTCATGAGCGGGCCGATCAACAGCGTTTGCGCGATCAGAGTTCCGGCCTGCACGTAAAAGTTCAAGTTCGCAAAAAACTGTGTCCGCTGGTCACTATCCAAAATAGCAACTTTGGCTGCCGCAGTTAATTTCAGATAATTTGTCGTGCCGCAAAAACTGATCATTGCCAGATAAATGGCGATTAAAATCAAATATCTCGATTGAATGATCTCCCGCATCCCCGACAATATCGTTGCGCGTTCCTGCGATTGGGGCGGTTGAGTCGTTTTCCAATCTCGTGTCGCTCGCAGCAGATAGACGGCACATAGCAGACTCAATTCGAGCATCGCGGCCGAGATTATGAACAAGTTAGCCACTCCCAGGCGTGACGCTGTCAGACTAGCCACTATCGAACCCAGAATCGCCCCCGTCGTCGCGCCGGCCGCAATCGGACCAAATAATCGTTGTCCTTGTTCATTGGAAAAACATTCGGTCATGACGCTCCAAAATACCGAGGTCACAAATAAACTGAACACGCTCACCCAAATAAATAGGATTCGTGATAGCCATTGCTGTTCCTCCGGACCCTGAACCCTGAACCAAACGGCAAACAACAGAATGTTGACAACGAAAAAGTGGAAAATCAAATGGATCAATCGCGATCGCGATAGTCTGGAGTAGAGCCATGCATAGAGGGGCGCGGCTGCCAGCATGACAAAAAAGGTTCCAAAAAATAGTAGCGATTTTTCCGAAGCGTTCAGCGTCGAAAAAAGTGACTCCCGAATCGGCCGCAATATTTGATAGCCAAACATGATGAAGAGGAACCAACCGAAGGCCCACGCACAGGCTGCTCGTTCCCCAACTCGAACAGGGAGTCGTTGATGGACCAGTTCGGTTATTCCCATTTGATTGTGTACCGAGCCTATTCGGTTGTTTAATGCCGGTCGAGAGCGTCGCAGAGCGCTTCGCTGCCGTTTCGCAATGTCTGTTCATTTTGACATTGAAACATTTCCGAGGCATTTGCTCCAGTCGTTTCAAAACAGCTAGCAGTTCGTTAACAGCATTGCGTCCGGGTGCGGAAAAATTCGACTAGCCCCAAGATTTTGGCATCGATACAATCCGCGCGGAATCTTCTCGAATCCATGGCTCTCGATTTTCAGAGAGGATTGTATTGGGGAGATCACGATACCGCACAAGGAGAAAACTGAATGCCTCGCCGTCGCCGATCTTCAACATCCAACGACAGTGCCGAAATACAAACAGCGTCGCGAGAAGCTCGTCAACGCCGTGCCGAACGCGCTGAAGGCTCGCGTTGGTTGCGGCGCCTCGCCTATTTCGGCGTTGCCCTACTCGTATTTGTAGCCCTGTTGCCCAATTTGATTGGTTGGACGCCGCTGAAACAAATTTTTCTGGATCGCGCTCTAGCCGATTTTGAGGGTCGAGTGACCGTCGATCGACTCAGCTTGGGTTGGCTGCAGCGGATTCAGGCCGATGGCGTGCATGTCGTGGACCGAGAGGGGAATGCGATGGCAGACATTGACACCGTCCGCTCATCCCATCGTTTATTGAGTTTTCTAACGGGATCCGATTTAGGAAGTTTCGAGATTTTAAAGCCGCATTTGCGTGTCGTGACTCGGGACGGGGGGAGTAATTTTGAGGATGCGGCCAAAACGTATTTGGAAACCCCAGCGACGGAGCCCTCCGCTGCGTTGCCGCGAGTTTCCATTTCCGTCTTAGCAGGCCAAATTGAGTTGGCTTCTGTCAGTGACCCTCACCCCTGGAACCTGAATAACTTGAATGCCGAGATTGTGCTGGGCGAGGTTGCTGCCATTACGGCCAATCTGACGGCCAGCGTTTTCCGTGATGACCAAGTGGGTGTTCTGGAGGCACAACTTAGTCTGGATGATCAGTCGCCGACGGTCAACGGTGACAACGGCTCGCTACAAGTGAAGACGAACGATTTGCCATTGGGCAGCCTGGCACCGTTGTTGGAACGCGTGGTTGGCAAGTCGGCACTAACGGGGCGAGTCCATGGCGACATCAATCTTAGCTTCACACAGGGGGGGGCATTTGCATCGCTGGACTTTGTGAATTCGAACATCCAGGGACTGCAGGTTTCAATTCCAAAATTTTTGGGTCGCGACGTCGTGAGCCTAAACAAGATCGTTGCCACAGGGCATGTTGCCACGACGCCTCAAGGCGCCGAGGCAAAAAACTGGGTGGTTACAAGTGACGTGGGTCGAATTTCTACTGACGGTCAGTTCGATTGGAATCAGTTTTCTCGTTTGGCCGAAGAACAGGTGTTGGTCGCCACGCCGTTTCAACTAGATGGGCAACTTGATTTGGCGCGGCTGACACAGTTGCTCCCCGATACGCTGAAAGTTTATGAAGACTTGCAGGTCGAATCGGGTGAAATCAGGTGTCAAATCAATAGCCGTCCTGAGCAAGGCATGGGTCGATTGGTGGTCAATGTCGATACGGCGAATATCGTGGCGATTCGTGACGGGAAACGCTTGGCCTGGCAACAACCCTTGCGTTTGGTTTCCACGGTCGCACAACGAAACGGCAACTGGTCGCTGGACGAACTCAAGTGCCAGTCTGATTTTTTAACAATCGATGGGAGTGCAACGCAAAAGCAAGGTCGCTTTCAAGTCGACGGTGATCTTTCGATTTTGATGCAACGACTCGCACAGTTTGTGGATACTCAAGGTTGGGGGATTCAAGGCAAAGTTTCCGGGAATTTGAACTGGGACAACGCTCAGACCAATAGTGGTGCTGCATCCAGCGTTTCTCTTGTCAATGTTCCCCTTCAATTCTCTGGCGTTATTGATATCGCCCAGCCGATGTTCTCGTTGCCGGGAATGAAAGCCTGGCGCGAAAACCAAATCAAAATGGAGCTGGAGGGGACAGGCACAGCCCTCGTCAACGGTTCGGCATCCATTGATGCAGCGGATGTTTTGCTCACCATGGGTGGCGAACAGGCAAGAATTCGTTTGCATGAGCCAATTGCCGACTTATTTAAGCAATCACGTTGGCAGGCCCAATGTGCGATGGGTGGCAGTTTGGCAAAGTGGCTGGGACACGCGGGCGTTTTTTATGACCTTAGTTTCTTGGACACCGATGGCGACACGGTGGTGAATTTTCTGGCGTCCATGGATGCCCAGCAGTTGGTCCTGTCCGATTTGCGATATCAAGTCAACAATTGGATGTTTCGAGGATATGGATTTACCATCGACGAGCCCCAGGTCAGTGGTGAAGGGCTCTTGAAATACGATTTTAAAACGGCAGTGGTCCAAATGCCGGAAATCACGATGACATGTTCAGGATTTGCAGCACGGGGTGATAATGTGGCGTTGCAGTACGCGTCGTTTTTGGACGCTTCCGGTGCGGTTGCGTTTCGTGCAGATACACATCGAATTTTGAGCTGGCTGGGGATGTTTCCGGCAGCGGATAGCATTCACTATTTTGGGGGGGCAGAAGGAAATCTCAAATTTGCTTCGTCGGCTGAATTCATTCAGGGAGAGTTAGCAGGAAAGATCACTGATTTTGTAGCCGCGCAGGCTCAGCGGGGCGATGGCACTCAAAACGGCTGGAAAGAATTATTGCGAGAGTCGCAGATTGATGTTCAGTCCCTGGTCGGGCTGCGGCAAGACTTCGACCAATTGACATTTAAAGATCTGACAATGGTTGCATCATCTGTGCAGGTAAAAACCACAGGATCGTTGACGGATTTAGCCGGATCGATGGTCGCGGATATCGAAGGGACCTGGAGTCCCGATTGGATTCGCGTGCAAGCGTTGCTGGACGCTTACGCCTACAATCAGGTGAAGCTGGCGGGACGTCAACAGTTGGCTTTTTCGGTGAACGGACCGATGTTTAATGCAACGCCGACCGATCCCTGGCCCCCGCAAGATCTACGCGTTGTTAGCAAATTGGCGTGGGATCAAGGCGTGGTGTTTTTGCTTCCATTGGGAGCGGCCGAAGTCACGTCGGGGATTGTAAACGGTCAAGCTACGGTGCAGACGGGCGAGATTCCTTTTTCTGGAGGCGTTGTCACGCTGTCGCCCACTTATGACCTGCGGGCCGCTGTCCCGGTTGTGGCCCTACCTGCTGGTCCGGTGGCTACCAATGTCACATTGACTCCTGAAATATGTCGCGATTGGTTGAAGTTCGTGGCTCCCTTGATCGCCGATGTGACCAGTGCTGAGGGCAAGGTCTCGTTGGAAACCACAGGCGTGTCTCTACCTCTGACGGACTTGAATACGGCCACGGGACGGGGCGTGATCAAACTCACTGACGTGACTTTGGGTGCCGGTCCCTTGGGTAAACAGCTCATTGCCGCTGTGGAAAATCTGCAGGCCATTCTCAAACCGAATGCCGTACCCGATGGGAAAGATCGATCGGTTTGGCTGCGTTTAGAAGAACAATCTGTACCGATCGCGATTGCCAATGGGCGCGTGCATCACGACCAAATGCAAATTCGCGTGAAGGATGTGACGATGACCACCCAAGGCAGTGTCGGCTTCGATCAAAGCATCTCGATGACCGTCGCCATTCCTATTCTCGATGATTGGATCGCCGGCGAGCGTCTGTTGTCCGGCCTACAAGGGCAATCGATCACGATTCCCATTACAGGAACCCTTTCGGCACCCAAACTCGATTTTAAAGCGATGCAGAACCTGTCCCTGCAAATTGTGCAACGCACCGCTGCCAACGAATTGACTGCCCAAACCGAAAAATTGCAAAACAAATTGGGGTCGGAAGTTGAAAAAATTCAAGGTCAATTAGGGGGGGAAATAGAAAAAGTACAGACAAAACTTAATGACAAGGTCCAGGGTGAATTACTCAAAGGTATCAACGGCCTGTTTGGGCCAAAAAAAGATAAATGACCTGGACGGCCACGAGCTTAACTTCGTTCCTGACAATGCTCACAAAAAAAAGTTGAACGTTGCGATTGCACAATCCGAATGATGGGATGCTTTCGGCAACGTGAGCAGCGTTCGCCCTCGCGATCGTAAACGCGGTGTAGGTTTTGGTACCCCCCCGACTTGTTCAATGCGTTACGATAGGTGCCATCGGAAAGGGTTGAGCCCTCCTTGCGGATGGCTTCGCGTAGGATCTGCCGCATGGATTTGAAAATCAGTTGAAGTTCCTCGCCGGATAACGCGTCACTGGGAAGACGTGGATCAACGCGAGCGAGATGCAAGATCTCACTGGCGTATAGATTGCCGACACCGGCCAGCAGACCTTGGTCCAACAGGGCGACTTTAATGGGCCGATGAGTTCGCCCCAATCGTTCTTGAAACTCGGGCAAACGAATTTCCAGTGCGTCAGGTCCCAATTTTCCTGAGAGGAGTTGCGTTTGATATTCGAGACCGGTTAGCAAGTAGACTCGTCCCAGTCCACGTCGGTCCCAATATAAGACTTCGGGAATGCCCACGCCCGACAGGGACAGGCGAAAACGGAGATGTTCGCGGGTTGGCGGCGCTTCGATGAGCACCAGGCCGGTCATCCGCGGTTCCAAAACCAAGCGATCATCGTTGGCGAAACGGATCACTACTCGTTTTCCTAATCGCTCGATTGCCGTGATTTTCAGCCCTTGCAATCGGCGATGGATGCGACTCACGCTGGGCGCAATATGGATCGGCCGGCGTTGACACGGCGTTCGTTCGGCTCGAACAATGCTCGCACCGACAATGGGCAATATGCCGCGCCGCATGGTTTCAACTTCGGGAAGCTCAGGCATCGGACGATTTTGATGATTTTGAAATGAACGAACGTTTAGATCACACTAAATATCTCGTGCGATGACCAGGGGCGTCCTTGGTCATTTCACGCCTCATGGATTATGATTGTGCAGATGGAAGGCGGTTGATCAATCCGCCTCGTCAATCAGCCAGACTGCGTTAGGAACACGGAATTTTTTTTGAGCGATTTGATTTTATGACCCAGACTCCAGTGAATAAGTCCAATCTAACCGCTGACCTGCCGGATGAACGGGGACGGTTTGGGATTTTTGGCGGGCAGTATGTTCCCGAAACGTTGATGAGCGCGTTGGAGGAGTTGGAAATCGAATATGCGTCGGCCAGTGCCGATCCCCAATTTCAAACGCAACTAGCCGAATTGCAACGGGATTTTGTCGGACGGCCATCGCCGTTGTACTTTGCGCGGCGGTTGAGTGAACGGTGTGGTGGGGCGCAGATTTGGTTCAAACGAGAGGACTTGAACCACACGGGTGCTCATAAGATCAACAATACGATTGGCCAAGGACTGCTGACATTGCGGATGGGCAAGAAACGGGTGATTGCCGAAACAGGAGCGGGGCAACATGGCGTTGCCACGGCGACGGCCTGTGCTCATTTCGGTTTGCCTTGTGTCGTCTACATGGGGGCTGAGGACGTGAGGCGTCAGCAACCGAATGTAAGAAGCATGAAGTTGATGGGGGCGGAAGTTCGCGCTGTCGAAACGGGTTCCCGAACGTTGCGAGATGCCATCAATGAGGCAATGCGGGATTGGATGGCCAGCGTTCATGATACCCATTACATTTTAGGATCCGTTGTCGGGCCCCATCCCTTTCCCAAAATCGTACGGGACTTTCAATCCGTGATTGGACGCGAGGCAATTGAGCAATCGCGGGAACGTTTTGGAAGGCTCCCCGATCTGGTGATTGCCTGTGTGGGAGGGGGCAGCAACGCCGCGGGTATGTTTTATCCCTTTATCCCGCACGAGGAGGTGCAACTGTTAGGCGTGGAAGCGGGTGGGTTGGGGAATCAACCGGGACAACATGCATCCAGCCTCACCTATGGTGAGCCAGGCGTGTTGCACGGCAGCCTGAGCTATGTTCTGCAAGACGGCGATGGCCAGACTTCGCTGGTGCATTCCGCGTCAGCCGGTTTGGATTATCCCGGCGTTGGGCCAGAGCACAGTTATTGGAAATCCATTGATCGTGTTCAGTACACGGCATGTACGGATGGTCAAGCGTTGGCGGCGTTTGATACGATGGCCATTCATGAGGGGATCTTGCCGGCCCTGGAAACCTCCCACGCGATTGCGATTGCGATGGATGAAGCTGCCCGGCGATCCGCGAATGAGATCGTTGTCGTCTGCCTGTCGGGGCGTGGGGAGAAGGATGCCGCAGAGATTGAACGCTTGAAGTCCCTGCTGGCTCCCTAGTTGGGTTCGACCCGAGGCCGTTCGTTGTGAGCCGAAACCGGTTTGGCTCAAGTTTGGGTTTCTGTTGATTCTTTTTTTTTGAATTTATAATGAACGACATCGATCAACTGTTTTTCAACTTGCGGTCGCGTCAGGCGAAAGCCTTAATGCCATTCTTCGCTGCTGGGGATCCCGATATTGGCATGACGCTTGAGTTGCTGCGTTCGTTGCAAGAGGCCGGATGTCATCTGTGTGAACTGGGTTTTCCCTACAGCGATCCCATCGCCGATGGACCCACGATTCAGGCGGCCTTCACGCGTGCCCTGAATGGGGGATTTAAGGTGGATGATTTGTTGTTGGCCCTGTCCCACCGGGCTAATCAATCGAAGATTCAGGAGCCAAGCCAAGTTGTGGGGGGGCAGAATCCCGGGATGCCGCAAGTGGCGATGCTGAGTTATGCGATCGTGCATCGGATGGGAGTAAGTCGGTTTGTGGGGCGAATCGCTGAAGCAGGTTTTAGTGGTCTTATTGTTCCCGACCTGCCGGGCGAAGAATCGGTGGGGCTGGCGGACCTATGCCGGTCGAAGAATCTCAGTCTAGTGCAATTGATCACGCCGACCACGCGTCCGGAACGCGCCCGGCGAATCATCGCTGTCGCCAGTGGGTTCATCTACTATGTGTCCGTCGCTGGGGTGACGGGGTCTCGGACGGAGTTACCCCCAGAGATCGCCGATAATCTGCAAGCGTTACGCCGCTTAACAGAGTTACCCATCTGTGTTGGCTTCGGCATTAGCGGGCCGGATCAAGTTCGCCAATTGGCGCCCCATTGCGACGGCGTGATTGTGGGATCGGCGATTGTAAGGCGTTTGGAGTCCGGGCTGGAAAACGGTCATTCCCCCGCCCAGATCTGCGGCGATATCGCCTCCTTCTGCACAGAATTGCTTCAAGCATTAAACGGAAGCTAATCGTCCCGGCCAAAGGGCGGCGGGGATGGTCTGTTAGTGCCAGACCAACACCCGTTCCCCTTTAGAATCGGAAGCATTTAGGGGTTCACTTTTATCAACGCAATTTCTGCGACCAAACCTGGGCCGAATGCCAGCAACACTGCAGCGGAGGGAACCTTATTTTGCTGGAGTCGATGCTGTTGCACAAATTCGTTCAGAATGAATAACACCGTCGGTGACGACATGTTGCCGTGACTGGACAGGACGGAACGCGATGTTTTCAAACTCTCGTCTGTAAGTCCGAGACTTGCCTGAACCGCGTCGAGAATTCGAGGGCCACCCGGATGAACTCCCCAGAAATCGATTTGGTCCATCGCATATCCGTGGGTGTCAAGCCATTCGACCAGCCATTGATTCAACGCCGCCTCGATCTTGTCCCCGACATCACTGGTCAACAGCATCTCGAATCCATGGTCACCTACCTTCCAGCTCATCGAATCCATGGAATCAGGGATGACTACAGAACCCGTCGCCATCAGATCCCAGCTCGGCTCGTTACGGTCGCTGACCTGCTGGCCCAGTACTATTGAGGCGGATCCATCGGCGAACAGTGCATTGCCAATGATGCCTTCGTTGTCCCATTGAAAACGGTAATGCAAACTGCAGAGCTCGGTCGCCGTCAATAGCACACGTGCTGTCGCATCGGCTTGTGTTATCGCCAACGCTGTTCGCAAGCCATTGATGGCGCCATGGCATCCCATGAAACCCACGTTGACTCGCTGGATGGTTGTGGGCAAATGCAAATGGTTGATCAACTCAATATCGACTCCGGGCGATTCGAATCCAGTGCAAGAAACGGTGACCAGATGGGTGAGTTGTTCAGGCTCGATGCCTGATTTGGCAACCGCTTCGCGAGCGGACAGTTCTGCCAGATGACCGGCAAACTCGGCATACATCTGCATCCTTTCCCCGGTTGTCGGACCCGCACTTACTCCCGCACTGATGGTGGGTTGAACTACCGCAACATTCGTGAAATGAGATAACGAGGAAACGTCGGCATCTTCGGAAGGTTGACACCAATTGTACGCGGCTTGATAGGGCACAGCCGTATGCCGATTCTGGACGCCCGATTTTTTGAACAGGACGCGAGCCAGTCTGCGTTGTTTGTCGTTTTCGCAAACAATCCCACTGCACATCTCCAGTGCTTCGGCTTGGGACATTTTGTGTTCTGGAACTGCGGTGCCGACGCCAAGTATTGAGGTGTTCATGAAGCATCCTTTGAATGAATGGTTGAAATGAATTCGTTAATGAAGCGGGGACGAAGGGAAATGGCCTGATGTGCAAACCAGCGAACCATGGGCTGCTTCAGCCCCACGGCGATTCGGCTGCACATTTTTTGTTCCCATTGAATGTTTTGTGTGTACCATCGAGACCAGTCCTGAGCGATCGAGTTTCTCCAGTTGGCAACTGCTTTCTGCAGCATGGGGATCACGCCGATTCCGGACTCCAATGCCCAGCGGATGCCTTCCCCAGTGAACGGTTCAACGTATCCAGCTGCGTCGCCCACGAGAAATACTCTTTCGCTGGCGATTTGCCGTGAACGTGAGGTCAGCGGTGGCGTTCCTCGCCATTTGCAATCGACGTCCACAAAGTCTGTGAAGCCGGATTGGGCAATGATGTCAGCGACCAGCTCGCCTGGCCCTAGCTGTTGAAGTGGTGATGGATCAACCGATGCGGCAACATGCAGTCGCTCTCCAGGTATGATCGTCAGCCCCACATAGCCGGAGCGGCCTACGGCCATCAGCAACTTGCCCCGAGGAATTTCACTTCGCGGCCTTTCGATAATCGTTTCCATTCCAATTCTTGAGTTCTTTGATACTGTTCGACTGAATTCCATTTCGCCGTTGGTGCAACTGGCCGTGCCGAGCCCTGTCGCCACAACGATGGCCTTGGCAACAACGGTTGTTACTTGGTTTCCACTGGTCAGCTCAACCGAACGCGACTCGGTGGAAACCGGTCCCAGTTTCGCTTTCACCGAATCATGAAAATCGACGCCCGATTCGCTACTGGCAGTGGCCAGTGCCTGATCCAGCTGCGATCGATCAACAGCAACGCCCAGGGGCGCCACCACTGAGAACTCCTGGCCGCGATGATAAAGATGGAACGAGTCAAGATTCTCGCTGGTAAATTTCCACGTCGAACGCTCACCGATCAATTGAGTCAACAATGCGACGGAAACCGGATTGAGGCATCCACCGCAAACCTTGTGTCGCGGAAACGGTTTCCCGTCGACTTGCAACACCGACAATCCGGATCGTGCGGCCGCAATGGACGCAGCCGAACCTGCGGGGCCAGCACCAATAACAACCACGTCATAGCCATGTCGTATGCCAGCAAGACTATTCTTCATCGCGGCACCATTTAATTGTAAACCGCTCTGGCCAATGCTCACGAATCGACGCGCCGGACAATTTGCTCCTGTCAACGATGCGGCTAATTTCAGGAATGGAAAATG
>JBGSIY010000873.1:0-2683 GCA_041742275.1 Pirellulaceae bacterium
ACCGCCATGCATGACGGGGGTGCGGACATACGCACCATTCAAGCCATACTCGGGCACGAGCGGCTGGATACCACTCAGATCTATACTCGAGTCGGCCTAAAGAAGCTGCTCGAAACCCACGCGCGGACGCACCCAGCAGAACGTCGAGATGAGGATGAGCAGCTGCCAAGCTAGCCCGTGTCTCCAACTGATGGAATGGACGATATACTGATCGCTCATTTTCCGATTGCCCAAAAGCGGACAGCCACATGCCACTTGGAATCGACCCCAAAGTTGACTTTGCGTTCAAGCTGATGCTCGGTAGCCCCGAGCATCCGGCTGTGACCATTCACTTTTTGAATTCCATCCTGCAACTGAAATCGCCGGTGACCGAAGTTGAGATCCTCAATCCAATCCATGAGAAGAAAGATCGATCGGAGGACAAGATTGTTGTGCTCGACATTCTCGCCCGCGACTCGCTTGGCAGGCGTTTCAACGTCGAAATGCAGACCACCCGTCAGGTCGACTTGCCCCGTCGCTTGCTGTACTACACTGCGTTAACGTATGGTCGGCAGATTGGTCAGGGGCAGAACTACACGGACCTGCGGCCGGTGATTAGCATTTGTGTGCTCGATGAGATCATCTTCGCCAGAGCCATTCATCCCCGTTACCACCACAGTTTTCGACTCAGGTGTGACCAGGAAGACTTGGTATTTACCAATGATTTCGAATTCCACACGTTAGAGTTGCCCAAATTCACTCCTTCGAGTGATAATATTGGTAGCTTGCCCGCGGAAGAAAAGTGGTTGTATTTACTGCGCCACGCGGAATCGATGGATTCGGACCAGCTCGCAGCATTGTTAGTTGATCCGCCCTACCAGGAAGCCATAGGAGTATTGGAAATGATCTCAAAAAACCCCGACGACCGACAATTCTACGAGGCCAGACTAAAGTTCCTCCGCGACCAGCAGTCCCAGATCGAAGCTGCCAAGCAAGATGCGATGAAAGCCCGTGAGGAAGGCCGTGAAGAAGGCCTTGAGCGTGGAGAGTTGAGGGGCAAGATTATTGTGCTTCAAGAAATACTCGGCGAGTCGGCGACGTCTAAGGAGGAATTTGACAGTCGGCCATTGAGCGAGCTTGAAGCACTGATTTCTCATCTCCAGAGCCGGTTGCGAAATCGCAACGCTTGACGCACATTCACCTGAGCAACATTCTTCCTGGATGCAGACCTGCAACGAGCCAGTCGGCTGCTAGAGCTCACCAGAACGCAGCAAACGGGCACTCGCAGCCTGTTTTTTGGCAACGAATCTGCGATCTGCACGCCTTCCATTCCGTATTTTGCAATTTAATTTTGCATACAATATTGGCATGGTAGCTCTCACGAAGAAATCTGCAAAATTTCCCCAGGGCCCTCTACGCGTGCGCGCGCAGGATCATAGATATAGATTGGGTGCAAAGTGGTGTTCTAAGTCCAACTGCCAAGCCGACTTGCGCGAAGCTACTTATGACGAGTGCGATCGATTGGAGTCTTGCTCCAAAGATCCTATCGGATATGGCGATGGGCTGAACCGCTATACAGCTTACTTCGTTCCGGGGAATGTTGATCCGAGTGGCCGTATTGCGATCGAACCCCAGGCTCCGAAATCTGGGTTTTTAGGTGCTGGTTGCTGCAGAGTGGATATTTGGGACTCTGGAGTTGGGAAAAAGCAGAAAACGGGTAATCATGCAACTGTTTCCTGTAGTAGCGGCCTGTATGCGAGCTTTTACCCAGGCGACCGCTGGGAAAATCCAGATTATGACAATGGTACAGACGAGAACGGAAATCCGACCACACCACCGAAATCCTCGATCACGCTTTGCTGTTTGAATATGAACGCAATGGAAACAAGGTTCAAGAAACTGAAGCAGACTTGTGTGTTCGACGGCGTGGTTGGTTATGTATGCACGTCTGTCGTCTCGGAGCTCTTGTTCGTTGGTTCGAAAGACAACGATGTTGATTGCCCCTGCGGCAAGAAACCCAAGTCTCTTTTTGGACCAGACGGCGGTATTCCGGGCTGGGATACCCCCGCCAACCTTGAGTGTCTCGTGAGGCAGTTGGAGAGTAGAAATTGCGAGATGAATTTTTGCGTTGATGATGGAAAATACCATCCACCGACGACTTGCGCGGATCCGACGCCTTGGGGCTATGGCCCCAAGTATTAGATGCATGAAAATCAGGGAAAAACCAATACATTGCTCACCGCCATTCGGCAGCAACAAAAGCCGTCGGTTGGGATTCAGTTTCTTGAACGCGTTAGCGGGCGCAGTGTTAGGTGTTGTGTCGTTTTACATTGCGTTCGCGCTTGCTGCGGAGGATTATTCGGATTCATCACAGTACGACATTTATATGGCGAAAGGCATTGGTGTCTATTTCCCGGCTTTCCTAGGATGCTGGGTAGCGTACTCGAGTGGCTCGGCATTTTGCTTGCTGCGGGGGTTGGCCGTGAGCGTCATAGTAGGATCTGTTTACAACCCGATCTATAACCTAGAAAGCTACTTAGCCGCGCTAGTCTATCCCTGTATTCCAAGTGGTTTATTAGCTTTGTTTTTTGGCAGTGAATCGAAAAGTCGGCACAGGTTTTTCGTCGGGATGGCACTTGGCTTACTTTTCAGTTTGGCGTACTCAACAATTCTCAATACTCTCGCGCTCTTAACGGGCCTAGGG
>JBGSIY010000874.1:0-2272 GCA_041742275.1 Pirellulaceae bacterium
CAACCACCGGCTAATTATCTGCTAACCCCTATCGGGTTAGATTGATAAAAAGCTGCTTATCCCTATCCGGGTAGATTGAGAAGTTCTTTGAAAACAATGCCTGAGGGACAACCCTTCCGCTGGTCTCGCTGCGCTCAACCACCGGCTTATAGCTGCTAATCCCTTTTTGTGTAAATCGAAAAATAGCTGCTTACCGCCACTGAGGTAAATCGAGAAGTTTCCTCAGAAAGACTTCTGAGGAGCGCCTCCGTAACAAAAACCAATTTTTTAAATTAGCAGGAACGATTTTTCGGGCATTTGCTTAGAATCTCGCAGCAAAAACGCCTCGCGAAAAAAATCGCCAGGCGTTTGATTATGTTTTGACGGCCGACCAGCAGAAATGATGTTGGCCAACTCTAGTGTGTCGTTGTGCTTCGAATACAAGAATGGAATCGGATTCGAGAGCTGGTGGTTCGCCCGCCAAGGGCTCGCCGCACAACTCTAAATCAATCCATTCAAATCGTCGAGCCGAGTTGAATTAGTCGTTCCCAATCGGTTGACCGCCGATGTCGTCCAGCAAACCTGGCTTTTTCGAAGCAATGATTTCGATACGTCCTAATTGGGGTTGATCGTATTGTTGAATCGAAAACATGAATCGTTGTTCGGAGAAGCCGACCCATTTCAGCATGTCCGATATGACCTTGGGTCCGGTCGCATACCATTTAAGTCCATGCACGCCCGACATTAATCTTTCCCGACTTTCCCATCCGCATTTGAGATAACCATCGGGTTCGCCCCAAGTCGTCGACGTGTTGAAAAACATCACTTCGTTCGTGAGGTCGGCAGCAATTTTTAGTCCTGTGATGGGATCGGGAAGGTGATAGAAGATGCCTTTAAACATCGTGATATCTGCGGGTTGCAATTTTTTGTTGGGCAAATCGTAGAGATCGGAAACAAAAAACTGGGTGCGATCCGTGGGAGCCACTGTTCGCTGGTTTTTAATAAAGCGAGCTTGGCGAATCCAGTGTTCTCTCACATCAAAACCTGTGGCACTTTTGACATTGCGTTCTTGGGCCCAAAAGCAATAGCCACCGGCATTGCAGGCACAATCAAGAAAGGTCTTGTCGGCCAGTCCCTGGGGGTAGATTTGGTCGATCTTCTTCAAGAAATGGTCGCGCAACTGCAACAAGCTGATCCCGGCATTATCATCTCGTACCAAAATATTGCCGGACTCATCAAACACTTCGCCGGTGTTTAAAGTATCAGTCAACTGGATACCCATATGCCAGGGTCCCAATTCTTTGATTCGTTTGATCAATCCCTCGCGCCGCGGAGGTGTGTTGCCAGTGGACGACGGGGAGTCAGTTTGCTGGGCGGATTTAGCTTCCAGAATCGATTCGGTGGTATTGTTCATTGGTTCCTCATTTATCCTTGTTAGCGTCCCCAACGGGGTGTTTCGCAACCGATGCTTCCGAACACTGCTTTTCAGAAAATTCCAGTGCCGTGATGACCTCTGAAAAGCGAACGTATCTTTGCAGGGCAACTTGAAAATCTCGGGGAAAATACCAGGATTTGCCCGATTCAGGCAACATGAATTTGTTGATTTTTGAGGATAACTTTTGGACTTTGTTGGGGAATGGGCCTGCCAATGGACGCGAATCACTGTCGATTGAGCAAGGGATCCCCAGCGAGGAGCCGTCGTCAAAGTTGGTGAAATTCCCAGATTTATTCGGCTTTAGGCGTTTTCTTTACTGCTAGCGGAGCTTAAAATTGGAGACGAATCACTGAGGCCCGTTGTGGAAGTTAGCTAAATTCCAGCACTTTTTATCGAGTTTGATTGTGGAAAACACTCAAGTCGGGCCCTTCCTAATTTTAGAAAAATTGGGAACAACACGCCGTCAAAAAGTTTACCGAGCGTTGCAGGTTCAGCAGAACCGGGAATTCGCGCTAAAATTTCTGACGATTCCGCCTAAATTTGATCGCAAACTGGCTTTAGAAAAGCTGACGCATGAGTTTCAGATCCTGAAAACGTTGCGGCATCCTAATTTGGTGCGGTCATTTGGAGCAGGGATTGAGGGAAATCAAATCTTTTGGGCAACCGAGCTCATTCCGGGGGAATCCCTGACGTCGTTGCTGTCACGGCGGGGGAGAATCGCTTCGGATCAAGTTACCGATTATGCAAGGCAAATCGCGTTTTGCCTTGAGTACTTGCACGCCCAGCGTTTTATTCACAGTAAATTGACTCCCGATAAATTGTTGATTTCCCGTGATGACACGGTTCATATCGCCGATC
>JBGSIY010000875.1:0-2975 GCA_041742275.1 Pirellulaceae bacterium
AAAGAAGCGTCTTTTTCCAATCATTCGCGGAGCCAAGGGAGACATTTATTTATCGAACGGTCCTACCAGACTTTAGGCAATCAGCAGCGAGATGTCGGGTATACCCGTTCGTAACCCTAAGCCTACGAATTCATCTGTCGAGCTCCGCTCATTCTAGATACATCGTCTCCAGCTATTTCGGGCCTACGATATGATCGGCGGTGATCTGATCGGCGGTGGCCGGAAGAGCCGGACTCACCGGAGGCGTGTTTTGGCAGGGAAGCGGCCACAAAACATACAGAACAAAATATACCACCAAAATCGCTGCCGCCATCCCCCACACCATACCGCCTGCCGTTCCAACTACCGCAGTATCAAACCCCATATCTCCTAAACCGATTGCCGATCCCAGCAATAAGGCCAGAAATCCAAACAGCATACTGACCAATGCGAACGACGCCATCCCTGCCATGACGGCGAACATCACCAACAGCATCGAGGAAAAAAAACAGCGAATTCGCTCAGCAAAGGGAAACGCTCGCCTTGTCAAGCGATATTGTTCGGCGGCCCATGTTGTGCGAATGAACGCGGGAGTGACCAACATTCCGACCGCAATTGCCAACTCGGGAAAGACACGAAAGACCCCAAAAAATACGGCCGTAGCTGTGACAACTTGAAACAGCAGACGTAGCGAAAATGTGGATGAGGCTGATGCCTCGCTGAAACCTGAACTCATCGGCATTCCATGCGTTTGTATGCGATTCAATCGTGCTTCGTAATCTACTCGTGTCTGATAAACCACTCGCGCCTAATGTCCACACGTGTTTACTGGCCCCGTGTTTCATGATTATGGTCTCAGCCATAATCTCCAGTCACACGCTCACTGAGGAACAAACTGGTTGGTGACTCTTCAATCAATTGTAATATCTCGATGTGCGGAGCCAGGGGGGAACCTATTCCACCTGTTATCTTAACACCATTCTCTTTTGAGAACACCTTTAAACATCTGATTCATTTTGATTTCCAGCATTTACTCATCCTGAAACGTGACGATTTCTCTGGGGACCGGACTCATGATTCGGGAAATCGGATACGTTTCCCCTTCTTTTATGTACTCATCCAAATGATTCCAAGTCACAAATCCATCATTGGTCGAAGCCTCCAATATGTATCCCGCCAATCGGCCCAACGGCTGGGCCGTTAGGACCACAAAGTCCCCTTGGTTCCAATCTCGCTCGCCGACAGTGACGTCAACGTCCAATTGTGTCATCAGGTGTTTTTGAAACGGCCGACTACTGCGGTTGATTTTAACGATTTGCGAATCTTCCGTTTTGGCCTTTATCGGTTTCGATAACGTTCCCACTTTGATTCCATGTGCTCGCAATCTTTCTGCAACCCGAACCATCTGTTTATCAAAAACATAGGCGTGTGGTACATCTCGGCTCACGAGCGGCGCGTAATTTCCAACAAACTGAACGGTGTAGTCTTGAGGTTGACCATCTCGATATCCCATGATCTGAAAGGGTTGATCGAAGGGCACCAGTTCTGCCTGCAAATGCAACTGCAACTTCGACGGATTCGCTGAGGCCTTGGCCATCCAATCGGCTTCCACTTCGGCTAACAATGTTTTGATCGTGGCTGCGTTCGCGCCCAAGTAATCAATACACTCAACAACAAACTCGCGACTCACTCGCACTCGTTCCTCATAGGAAATGTAGGAATACGCTTCACTTAACACCGAAATCCTGCCGCGCATTCCAACATACTCAGTACTGTAACGCGGTTCAAAACCATAGGTCGTCCACTTCGTGTTATCGCGATTGAAATTCCCATAGTAAAACGTATCAATCCCTCGCTCACTCAAGTTCGCTGTGATTTTCGGCATCATGACCTCGCGCATCATGGTCCGAATGGGTTCCGCACTGCTGGGGTTGTGCGGAATATCGTAGGTCAGCTCATATTGATGCTTCGAACCATTTGTCGTGTGACAATCGATAAACATGTGAGGGTTCAGGCGATCGATCAGGCCGACCATGGCTCGGGCTTCCTGCGTATCCAATTTGATGAAGTCGCGATTGAGATCATACCCCTCGGACGTCTCTCGTGTCCCCATGCCCTGATCCGGTCCCACTTGCCCAGGCCGATTTCCACTTGCCATCTTGTCATTCCCATCTGCATTGTAGTTAGGTGCGAAGACGACTACTCTGTCTGCGAACCATGGGTGCTCGGGATTCAACGCGAGATCGCGAATCAATGTCAATACAGCTTCTTTTCCAGCGCATTCACCGCTGTGGATATTGGCAATGACCAAAGCGATGGCGCGTGAGTCCGTTTGGCCAATTTCAAAGGGCGGATTAGCACAAATAACAGCCGACATAGGTCGGCCTTCCACCGTGGTTCCAAATTCGATTTTTTTTAAATGGGGCGAACGGCTCACCGCGGCATCCAAAAACGCTTCGACTTCGGCCGAGGTGCTGGTGGCTGTGAAGTCACTTTTTTCGGCCACGGTCAACAATTCATTGGGAACACCCTCCTGCTGGCCCGCCAAAACGTTGGCCACACAGAACAAGGGGAACAAAAATAGGATGGAAAGGTAGCGCGACATGATTACCTGCGACGAAATGAAACGATGATAAAAGAGAGCCTACTATTGTTTCAACAAATGGCGTCGATGACAATTAGGAGCAACGAGCCGAATGGGCTACAACCAATTTGAAATATTTGACCATCGAGAGACGCGACTATGTTCCTGAAAATGCCTGTGCTCTGGGGAGCCCTCTTCGGTGGATTGGCCGTCGCGCTGGGAGCGTTTGGCGCTCACGCTTTAAAAGAACCTCTGGAAGCATGGTATGGCAAGCAGGCGGCCACCAAACTGGCGACTTGGAACACGGGCGTAGAGTATCAAATGTATCATGCGTTGGCGTTGTTGTTTGTCGGAATTGCTAGGCCTGTGGGTCTGGGCGCGCGCAGGCTAACAGGTTTTTGTTTTATTTTTG
>JBGSIY010000876.1:0-11298 GCA_041742275.1 Pirellulaceae bacterium
TTTGCATTTAGGAGTTGGGAAATTAAATCTTTTGACGTATTAGGTCCTGATCAGCTGATCGCTCGGCGGTTAAAAAACTACGAACACCGCCCAGAGCAGTTGCAGATGGCTGAACAGGTCGCTCAAGCGATTGCGAATCGGAAACACCTCGTGGCCGAAGCGGGGACTGGCGTGGGCAAGAGTTTCGCCTATTTAGTCCCGGCCATCCTCAGTTTGGCAAACCAAGACCAAACCGAGGCGAAACCGGAAGCCGCTCAGAAAAAACGGCGAATTGTGGTGTCGACCCACACCATTGCTCTCCAAGAACAGTTGATGGCCAAAGACCTGCCCTTGCTCAATAGTGTCATCCCTCTGGAGTTCTCCGCCGTCTTGGCCAAAGGACGTGGGAATTACCTGAGCAAGCGTCGTCTGGATAGCGCCATGAAAAAGTCGAGTTCTCTGTTCTCTGGCAACGATGAGCTGGAGCAGATCCGCGCAATCCGGAGCTGGTCGCAAGAATCGGCCGATGGCTCACGGTCATCCATCCCGTTCAAAGTCCTGCCCGCCGTCTGGGACGAAGTCTTGAGCGATTCCGGGAACTGTCTGCGGCGAGCTTGTCCCACCTACGACGAGTGTTTTTACTTTAAGGCCCGACGTCGCTTGCACAATGCTGACATTATTGTGGTGAACCACGCACTCTTCTTTAGCGATCTCGCCCTCCGGCAATTGAATGTGAGTTTGTTGCCCGACTATGATGTGGCGATCTTTGATGAGGCTCATACACTGGAGGGAGTCGCGAGCGATCATCTGGGTGTTTCGGTCTCGCGGCGACAGGTCAACTACATTCTGAATCGACTTTATAACGACTCCACGCAAAAGGGACTTTTGGTTACCAAGAATTTTTTGGAAGCCTCCACCTCGGTCCTGCGGGCCAAGGTGTTGGCGGAGGAGTTTTTTGACGACGTTTTGGCCTGGATGCGGCGCAGTTCGGAGGCAGGATCGCTCAACAATATGACACTGCGCGTGCGACAACCGGGTGTGGTCAGTAATAATTTATCTCCCGAACTCAAGCTGCTGGCCAATCGTCTGCGAGAGAAAGCTCAGACCTTCGAGGACGCGTCGGATAAACAAGATTTTACATCCGCCAGCGAGCGGTTAGCCGGATTGGCCGCGGCGATGGAGGGATGGCGATTACAGGAACTGGAAGATAGCGTTTATTGGGTAGAGCAACAAACGACCCGGGGACAAACAAATTGCACGCTATCAGCCGCTCCCATTGAAGTGGGGCCCATCCTCCGCAAACAACTTTTCAATGAAGTCGACAGTTGTATCCTCGCCAGTGCAACTATCGCGGCCGGAAAACAAAAATCGTTTCAGTTTTTCTGCAACCGGATCGGTTTATCGGGGGCACAAACGATCCAGCTGGGAAGTCCCTTCGATTTCGAACAGCAAATGCGTTTAGTGATCGTCACGAATCTGGCCGATCCCGGGACCGATCGGCACTTGCATCAGCGTCAATGTGGTGAAGCCATTCGGCATTATTTGAGTCAAACGGATGGGCATGCATTTGTCCTGTTTACCAGTTTCGAAATGCTGAATAAAACCGTTCGCGATTTGAGCCATTGGCTGATCGATCAAAAAATGCCCATTCTCAGTCAGGGAGAGGGAACCCCTCGAGGGCAACTACTAGAAAAATTTCGTAATACTCCCCGCAGTGTCTTGTTTGGCACCGATAGTTTTTGGCAGGGGGTCGATGTTCAAGGGGATGCGTTGCGCAACGTGATTATTACCAAATTGCCGTTTAGTGTTCCCGATCATCCGTTGCTGGAGGCACGTCTGGAAGCCATTCGCGAGGCGGGGGGCAATCCCTTTAACGATTACCAACTTCCCGAAGCGGTGATCAAATTCAAACAGGGCTTCGGGCGACTGATTCGCTCGGCAACTGACACCGGTATGGTCGTCGTTTTGGATCCACGCATCAAAACAAAACACTACGGCAAAACATTTTTGGAATCGTTGCCCAAATGCCGAATTGAATACGAGGTGATTTGAGGAATTGTCGCAGGTTGATTTTGGGGTACCAAGAAGCCGCGACAGCTTCCGCTGTTAAATCCCTTTCACTCTCGCGATCCCGCTTCCGTCTCGGACACGCCCCCGGCGGTGCAACAACTGGCAGCTACCACAGTGCCCTCTTTGTTATCTAACAGACCCTTGTGTGGTGATTAGGATCGCACCTCCCATCGATAGTCCTGAAGGGACGACATGCGATAGCCACGGATGCCAATCCGTGGTTGTGAGTACAGCAACCTGTTTTCAGTCGCAACGCGACGACAGGCGGTTTCATCTGACCGTCTCCACCGTGAACACGTTTTCCAGAACGAGTTCGAATCTTGACTTTATAAAAACCGCCCGATTCGTGACAAGGGAAAATTCGCGTTGATATGCAAGCACCGTTCTGTGGTCAAATGATTTTTATTTCTCCTGTCGTCGCTTCGCGACTTTCTCGGTGTGTCCGATCAGTTCCCCGGACTGGCGTCCGGGGCTGTTACATGTCATCGCTTCGCGACTAGGGCACCCCAACCGGCTGAAGCGAAACGGGATAACAAAATTCAAGTCGCGAGCCAGATCGTCGGTCGACATCGGAAACAAACCAGGAGCGCGACGTTGGAGTTCAGCCTTCAGGCTGCGGAATCTGATAAATGGGTTTGCGATTAGAAAAATAGATAGGTGTTACCTATCTAAATAATACTAAAGCTCACGTCATGAAATTGGCACAACTATCACTGACTGGGCTAATCGCTGCCGCCCCTCACCGTGGCTAACGAATGCCGTGACGGCCTAGACCAATCGGAATGTGAGTGGGAACAAGGGCAACCGATTGGCCTCGAATTTAATTGTTCATTGGTCGGGAGCGGTTTCTAATCGGTGGGTGGGTGGCGAGATTAGAGGGTGCAGACAACGTTGTTTAAAAGGTCTTGTTTGTTGGCTCGGCTTGACTTGTGATGCCTGGCACCATTGAAACGTTGGGCTCGTGGGTTAGAGTCGCTGGCACCGCCGGGACAAGCCCGAAGCGGAGGCCTTTTCGGGAGCTTATGCGGCAGTTGGTGTAGCTGCCAGTTGTACGCACCGACCGGGGCAAGCCCGACGGAAGCGGGAGAATTACGTAAGGATGCAACCACAGTTTAATAACCAAGCAAAATGACTTAGCACCAATCCCAGAACCGGTTAGCCGTGAGGCACTAGCCCAGAGGTTATTCGGTCGAACCGGACGCTAGCGCGTTGCGGCTGATGATACCGATCTGTTCTGGGATAAGGTCTTCGTATCATCCGGATTTTTTCTGTTGCCTTTCGCACTGCGAAAACAGCGTTTTCTAATTGTTCGCGGCGCTAAAGCCGACATTTTATTTGCCGAACGGTCCTAGATTCGTGTTTTGCCCTTTCTGCCATTCAGGAAGCTCGCGAAGCGAGCAATGTAGAACATTTGTCCCAAATGTTTGAACATGTGGGCTGGAGTTGCCGGTGAATCAATGGAGGACCATTGCCTCCAATCTGCGATTTCAACTCTAAAAAACGCAAAAGGGGAACTAAAGATCCTGCGGTGTCGGGATTTTTCGTAAGATTCACTACGTTCATCCCGGAGTTTTCGATGTGAGAAATCGTTAGCGTACCTAGCGACGTTTCGCGGATGGCCAGCAGCAGCCGAAACCCAGCAACAACAGATCTTTCGACAGACAGCCGAGGACAACCCGTGCAATCGGCATCGTGCATCTAGCCGACGTTGCCTCTTGGCGAAAGCAATTGTTTTTACTACGCCAATGCGAGCATGCGTTCTAAGGCGACCAGCGACCATTGCGTGGTCTCGTCGTCGACGCGTATCACGTTCACTGGAGTTCCAGCGACCAGATTTTCCAGCGTCCAGCACAAATGGGGCAGATCGATACGATACATGGTCGCGCACATGCACAGCACGGGCGAGAGAAAATGAATTTCTTGCTCCGGGTGCTCTTGCTTCAGCCGATTCACTAAATGCAATTCTGTGCCGATGACCCACTTGGAACCTGGGGGTGCCTGTTGCACGGTGCGAATAATGTAGCCGGTTGAGCCCGAAAGATCGGCAATATCATTGACTTCTTGGGGGCATTCAGGATGCACAAGAACTTGGATTCCCGGGATGTTTTGTCGAAAGGCAGCAACATGTTCGGGGCGAAACATTTGGTGCACGCTGCAATGCCCTTTCCACAAGATGACTTGGCTCTCTTCAATTGCGTGGCGTGAATTACCTCCATTTTCATCGGCATAAGGATCCCAGACGGGCATCTGTTGATTGGTGATACCCATTTTTAAAGCCGTGTTGCGACCTAAATGTTGATCGGGAAAAAACAAAACGCGTCGAGAACGCGCGAAGGCCCACTTTAAAACTTTTTCTGCGTTGCTTGAGGTGCAAACGATCCCGCCATGCCTTCCGCAAAACGCCTTGAGACTGGCTGCGGAATTGATGTATGTCACCGGCGTGATGTCTCGGGTATCAATGATCTCTCCGAGATCGGCCCAAGCTCGTTCAACTTGATCGATGGCCGCCATATCAGCCATGGAGCACCCGGCTGCAAGATCCGGCAGCATCACGGTGACGCGTTTCCCGTGGCGTTGGGCTAAACGTTCGGGTCGATTGGCTACGATATCTGCAGTCTCGGCCATGAAGTGCACACCGCAAAAAACAATCGAGTCGCAATCTCGTTCGGCTGCCATGCGACTCAACTCCAGGCTGTCGCCGCGAAGGTCGGCGTGAGCGACCACATCGTCTTGTTGATAATGGTGCCCCAGGATCAAAAGTTTGTCTGCCAGATGTTGTTTTGCCAGCCGAATCCGCTCGTTCAATGTTTCCATCGGCAGCGAGCGATAATCGTTGAAGTTGTAGGTTGCAATTGAGATGGTTGAACTCATGATGTTCCAAAAAGTCAGAAGAAAACGGAGAATCTAGCAACAGGATTCCTCAGCAAACTCCAATTGTAAATGATACCATTCCCATGTCGATGCCAATGCGGATGTCCCTCCGGTTTGCAGCCGATTCGCTGCTGGCCTTGTCACAGCTAAGAAGCAAGTACACCGGCGCAAAATCCCACAGATTCCTCCTGGAACATGTGAAATCATTTATCTGGATGGTTATTCAGAACGTGTTGGACTGGGGTCGGCAGGTGTGGTTTTGCGGCGGGAGTCCACTTCAACTCGGCTGCTGAACGGGGTGAGAGCCGAAACTTGTGACGATTTTGGTCGATCTTGTTGTTTAGTTTGGCAACAAGTTGCTTCTCTTTCTCGGCGACTTTTTGATCGAGAACTTTTCGCGTCGCCGCGGCAACTTGCTGAGAAAATTCGCCGCCTAATTTTCCAACGCGATCCAATCGAAATTCGTCCACGCGTAACTGAGCCCCTTCAATTCGAGGATCCAAAATCAAATCGGGGGGGAGATGACTGATATCCAAGCTTGTCCCCAAAGAGCAGTTGACGACCAAACGGACTTTGGCTGACCCTTCGGCACCGATGCTGTACAGTTGCACGCCGCGGTTCCATTTCGCTTGGCGCCCCTCAATGGCTAGGCTGGCTGCGATATGTACGTCGAAGGCCATGCGTCCATCGGCCAGCGGTCGAGGATTGACGATTTGAATTTGAAATTGGTCCTGGGGGTCTAAAAGTGTCGCCGAAAATTTTGACCACTCACCATGGTTCACAAGTTCTCGTTTGCGATAGGTTTCGATCAGCCCGCCTGGATCGCGACGAAATCCTAGGCCCGTTTGTTTTTCGGACTGCAAATTCCATTTCTTGGTATCCGTGTAAGTATGAGGCAGAGAATCCAAGACCCAACTCGTAATCAACGCATCGAGTTCTCCCAGTTCGTCAGCAAACCGATTGTCAGGGGAGGGGCCAGCTTCATGAGGCGGCATTGCAGAAAGATGCGAGCTGAGAAAAAACATGAGTAATACGAAGCCCACCGCGCAAATGCACACAGAGGCGAAACGGCAGCGGGCGAGCCCGCGATGTTGCGTTTCAGCGAACTGATGGCGTTTGGAATCGGCGTACACGTTTTGCATCGCTGGTAATCTTGAATGAAGTGAAAACTAAGGGATAAGAATCAGAACCATGCCCCGTCGCCGACCGACCCGATGGGCGGCACGTTCTCGATGGAAGTTGTCGCAAACAAAACGGATGGCCCGGAGGCGAGCAGTTCCATTGGCAATATAACTGTAGCTCATGAACCGTATGCAACTCGAGACCAATTCGTTGACTGGGCATTGAAAATGCTGGCATCGGCAGCGGGCATCCCGGCACAGGCCCCGCCAACAGCAGGGATGCCGTGATTTTTCAGCGTTGCGGTGGCAGCGCGGGCATGACAGCGTTTTGGTGGCGACTCGTGCGGCGGGGCCTAAGTTGGCGGGCGTGATGAGATCCCGGTAGGGGGAGTCTATTCGGCCGGTGGTTTAGTTCCCACGAGCGGCTGAATATTTTCACGAATCCAGATATTGCGAAACCGCATCGGGTTGCCGTGATCCTGGATGTGCATGGGGAGCTTGGGGGCGTGCGGTTCATAGTGAGCGGGTTGATCCCAAAACGTCCCCCCTTCGAGTTCCTGATGATGGTGGAGCAGGACGCCATTATGGAGGACCGTGACGAAAGCCGGCTTCAAAACGGACCCATCCTCGCCAAACTCGGGTGCTTCAAAAATAATATCATAGGATTGCCAAGCTCCTGGTTCTCGGCAGGCGTTGACCATGGGAGGTTGTTGTTTGTAGATAGCGCCACATTGTCCGTCGAAATAGGTTGTATTTTCGTAGGAGTCGAGGATTTGGACTTCGTATTTTCCCATGAGGTAGACGCCGCTGTTCCCGCGCCCTTGGCCCTCGCCGACCACTTTTTCGGGGGTGGCGAATTCCAAATGGAGTTGGCAGCTTCCAAACGCTTGCTTGCTGGTAATGCCGCCACCGCGAACTTGGGCGTAGCCGTTCTCAATCAGCCATTTTTCACCATTTTCAAACGCGTTTAGGTCGGTTCCATCGAAGAGGACAATGGCATCAGAGGGGGCTTTATCAACGCTGCCGGGGTTCACGACGGGCGGTTCTGGCCATTCAATACCGCTTTTATACTCATCCACCAGTCGAACCGAAGCGATACCGCCAATCAACATCAGAGCCGTAACAAGAAGCAAAATTTTGGGGTTCAATACTGAAATCGACATAGAGGATTCCTTATGCGAAACAAATAATAGAGAATGCGGGTACAGAATATGATACACGAAGTTGTCAATAAATGATTCTCAAGGTGATGACCTATGAAAGTTTTTCTACTCGCGTTTGGTATTTGCTGTACGTTTCTGGGGAGTGCTACTGTCAGGGCTGACGATTGGCCTCAATGGATGGGGGCAAAAATGGACGGGGTTTGGTATGAGCCAGGAATGGTTGATGCGTTTCCCGCGGATGGTCCCGAAGTGTTGTGGCGAGTGCCTGTGGGACCGGGCTATACGGGCCCAAGTGTCGTAGGGCAACGCATCTATCTGATGGATCGTACGCAAGATCAAGGCGCGGGGAACGAAGTCGAAAACGATATCCGCTCGCGCGGTGAACTGGCGGGAGGCGAACGGGTTCTCTGCTTGGATACTCAAACAGGGAAAATACTTTGGGAACATCAATACGATTGTCCTTATAAAATCGCCTACCCCACCGGACCGCGTTGCACACCGACAGTCGACGGCGAGAATGTGTTCACTCTCGGTGCCATGGGACATCTCAAATGCTTGAACGCCAACTCGGGAGCCGTTGTGTGGGAACAAGATCTAACGGCAACCTACGGAACGAAGCCGCCTCCTTGGGGATTTTCTTCTCATCCCATTGTGGATGGAGACCGCTTGCTCGTTCCAGTCGGCGGTGAGGGCTCAGCTGTTGTCTGCTTCGATAAGGGGACAGGGAAAGAATTATGGAAGGCATTGACAAGTAGCGACGTTGCCTACGCCCCATTGATGATTTACACCCACAACGACGAACGCCAATTGTTGATGTGGCATGGCGATGGTATCGACTCCTTGAACCCAGAAACAGGAGAGCACTACTGGCACCATAAATTTCCAGATGAGAAGGCACAACCGGCAGCGACAACCATTGTCACACCACGAATCATTGGCAATCAGTTTTTTATCTCCGAGTTCTATCGAGGCGCACTTTTGCTGGAAATTGGTTCCAATCCGCCAAGTGTTCAGGAGAAGTATCAGACTTACAAAACGGACCCGCGACACAAGACTTCGTTGAATAGTCTCATGACCACTCCGGTAGTCAAAGACGGTTTAATCTATGGCGTCGCTGGGATGGGCGAAATGCGTTGCAACCGTTGGAGCGATGGTAGTCTAGTTTGGGAAAATACTACTTTTATGGGAAAGGAACCGATCCCCTTTGCAACCTTGTTTATCGTCGAGAACGAGGACAAGTATTTTATTTTTAATGACATTGGCGAATTGGCCATTGCCCGTTTTTCACCCGATGGTTATGAGGAACTTGCCAAAGCACCGATTTTGGAAGCGACGGGAATTGCGCGAGGGCGGAAGGTGGTTTGGTCGCATCCCGCTTTTTCCAATGGGAAAATGTTTGCACGCAACGACGCCGAATTGATTTGTGTGAACTTAAAACGCAAATAGAACCCCACGGCGCTCCCCACCCAAAACCCTGAGCCGCGACGGTCGACTACTTGTTTTGGGTGCTGTGGTTGAGGGAGTGGACAACAGCGTGTGGAAAACAGGGCTTCGAAAACGTTGCTGGATCATCAGAGCACGTCTATAAATACCGAGCTAACGGCCCTCCTCGGGATGCGAGGGCATCTATTTTTTTTGTTACCTGTGGGTCCTCGATCAGGGGAGGAGCGTGATGCGGCTTGATCCTCGCATCAATGATTAGGCTGCCCCGGCAACCCCAATGCTTGTTCAGCGTAAACGCCTCAATCCCACATAAGTCGACGGCCGGGTTGCTCCGCGTGAACGTGGCCCACAGAAAATTATTCAGGTTCCGAGCAACGAAGGAGCTATCATCGACCACGACAATGAGCGGGAACCCAGGGAGGGCATCTGCGGCTGGTAATTTATCTTCAAGGTCGTGTTGCAAATGAGAGTGCGAGTGAGGGGAGGCAGCCGGGCCCGTGATTGCTAGAACCCCGGGGATACAAACGTGCGGTTGCGAGTAGCCTGTAGGCAACTGCAGGTCGCTAGGAATTTCGGTTTTCAGTTCACGCCTGGGAGCCCCGGTGGCGGCAATCACGACTTTTGAACCGGTATTGAAACCCGAGCCCGAGTAATCCAGGGTATCCATGGTAGTTTCCGTTTGGAAATGCAAATCTCGTTTCCAATCGACTCGTTTGAGCATCTCCACAAAAAACGTTTGAATATCATGCAAATCCAAATCGGGCACGCAGGCACTGTCCAAGATCCATAAATATTTTGCTAACGATAATTGGCCTTGGCCCAAAATAGCATTGGCTTGGGTCAAGAGCTCCGCCGGTCGTTCGGTCGGACGATAGGGAACATAACGCTCGCTGCCCAAGGCCAGGAGCAACGGGTGCACGCCCGCCGCATCCACAGCGTGGACTTGTTTTACGCCCGGCAAGACTGTGGGGAGAACCGGGCCCGTGATCTCGTGAATCAACTCGCCAAAAGTGGTATCCTCTTGGGGCGGTCGTCCGACGACGGTGAAGGGCCAGATGGCACCGGGTCGATGGTAGACCCGATCCACATGCATCAGCGGAAATTCATGTTGGAGGCTGTAGTAGCCTAAATGATCACCAAACGGTCCCTCAAGTTTTTGACGTTCGGGATCAATGGTCCCCGTGATGCAAAAATCAGCTTCCGCATAAGCATGAGAGCCGTTAACCGGCGTCATCGGGATCCGGTGACCGGCCAAAGCACCGGCAAAACCAAGTTCTGACATGCCCTCCGGAAGAGGCATGACCGCGGCCAGTGACATCGCCGGAGTTCCACCGACAAAGACATGGACTCGAAAGGGCTTGCCCGCGTCCAACGCAGCGCGATGATGGACGCCAATGCCTCGGTGAATTTGGTAATGCAATCCCATTTCGGTTTCGGGATCATAATTGGCTCCGCCCAATTGAACACGGTACATTCCCAAATTGGATTTGCTCAGACCCGGTTGCCTGACGTCTTCGGAATAGACTTGGGGCAACGTGATGTAGGGGCCGCCATCATTGGGCCAAGAAATGAGTTGGGGTAACTCGGTTAGGCGACAGGTGCGAGATAGTGATGCTGCTCTGCGGGCCCGTCTCGGTCGCATGTAGAGTGCGGTCAACGGTGCCCGCAGATATCGCATCGGATTTCGTGTTAGTTGCTGCGGATCGACTTTGAGTTCGACCGCTCTTTTTACAGACTCGAGCGTATCGCGGAACATGAACCGGGCTCGTTCGAGAGATCCAAACAAGTTGGAAACCATCGGAAACCGACAACCTTTCACGTTCTCAAAATAAACCGCAGGCCCACCCGACAGATAACATCGTCGCTGAATTTCGGCCGCTTCCAGGCGAGCGTCAACTTCTTCATCCAAACGAACCAAATGACCGTTTTTTTCCAAATCGGCAACACAGGATTGCAACGTTCTGTAGCCCATGGATTCATTTCTGCAAAAGTGGATCAAATGCGTTTAAGTCTGTTGTCTATAACCGTGACCGCTATTGTAAACGCAACGACCAATGGCACGCGACGCGAACTGCGTTAAAATAACGCATCCTGCCGACGAATTCCTAGTCGACAGAAAAAAGTTTGTTTGAAATGGGGAGCCCTTGATCCAATGCGAATTTCTGCCACCAGCCAACCAGTAACACAAATCCAAGCCGATGCGATTGTCATCACTCTTTCATTGGATTCACTCGGGAGACCCGAATTGTCTCCTACCGCCCAGGCCGTGGATCAAGCCACGGATGGTTTGCTGACACGACTTCTGGACTCGGGAGAAATTGCTATTCAGGAATTGGCGACGACGCGGATTCTGGGGGCCAGCGGGTTGCGAGCTCAAGTCCTATTGGTTGTCAGTTTGGGAGATAGGAAGCGGCAGGCTGCGGCGCTTGCCTTTCGCGCTGCGGGGGTTGCTGCCAAAAATATCGCTAACAAAAAACGATCCAAAGTCGTCTTCGCGCTGGATATTGAACCCATCAGCGAAGTCGTTGCGGGGGCCTTGGTTGGTTGCGCAGGTCAAGACATTTATCGCGAACAACGAAAACTGTATGCCTTTGATGAACTTTTGGTCGCTTCAGATCAAAACGAGTTGATTCACGAAGGCACCATTGTGG
>JBGSIY010000877.1:0-3976 GCA_041742275.1 Pirellulaceae bacterium
TGAACTTCATAACCACAACTGAAGAGAGTCGCCGCTGTGGCGGTCATGGTCAACGCATCAGAATCGATGACGAGAATTACAGGTTTGGTGAGTTTTGTCATTGGATTAGTCTTCCCCAGTTGGTGATCACTTGCTAATCCATTAGCTGCGGTTTTTGGGTTCCATCATTTTTCTTACCTGATTGTTATCGATTCCCTAATCCGAATTTTTTAACGCATTAGTCTTGGTTCTCTGGAAAATACACGAGGGCACACCGGTCTTTCGATACAATCCTCACAAGACAACCACCAACCTATGATCTGTGAATAGAACTCAGTTCAAGTTATGCTGGAAATCGAAATCCTCCAGAGAACAAAGGCGCGAAGGCTGATGACAAAATATCTGATATTGGGAACGGCGGGTCATATCGACCACGGGAAAACCACACTGATTCGAGCCTTGACAGGCACCGAGACCGATCGACTTCCCGAGGAGAAGAAGCGTGGAATTACGATCGAATTAGGCTATGCCAGCTTGCAACTTGGGGACGTCCGGATGGGGATTGTCGACGTTCCCGGACACGAAAAATTCGTGCGGCAAATGTTGGCCGGTGCTACGGGTATGGATATAGCCTTGCTCATTATTGCTGCAGACGACTCCGTCAAACAACAGACGCGCGAACACTTCAGTATCTTAAAACTCTTGGGACTGCGCGTCGGTGTGATCGCTCTGACCAAAATCGATTTGGTGGAAGAAGAATGGTGCGAATTGGTGACCCACGAAATTCGCGAATTGGTGGCTGGAACTTTTTTGACTGATGCACCGATCGTTCCTGTCAGCAGCAAAACGGGGCAAGGCATTGAGGATCTGAAACGCGCATTATCTGAGGCAGCACAGCAGATCACTCGCGACGAACCCGGGGAAAATGTACAGGCCCCGTTTCGCATGGCTATCGATCGCACGTTTGCTGTAGAGGGGTTCGGAACGGTGGTTACCGGGAGCGTGAGTAGTGGCCAAGTCTCTGTGGGTGAATTCTTGGAAATTCAACCCCAAGGCCTCACTGTTAAAGTTCGCGGGCTGCAAAACCATGACGAAAATGCCCAGCACGTATCACGTGGACAACGCGCCGCCATCAATTTGACGGGAGTGCATCATGATCAAGTGCTGCGAGGTGACGAGCTGGCGACTGTTGGACACTTGCAACCTACCTTGCAATTGGGGATCGAACTGCAAGTTCTGGAGGACTTGGAAAAACCCATCAAAGATCGTCAACGCGTGCGTTTGCACATCGGCACTACGGAAGTCGCCGCCAATTTACGTTTGCCAAAATCGCGAAACCAACTGGCTCCTGGAGAAACGGGCGTCGCGATTTTGTATTTAAGCGGACCTGTGGTTGCCGTGTGGGGACAACCCTATGTGATCCGTTGGGAGTCCCCGGCTTTGACTCTAGGCGGAGGCCGTGTTTTGTTCGCGAACCGCCTCCAGACGCCCAAACCCACAACACTCGATTGGAAGTACTTGCAGCAATTGGATTCAATTGTTCCGGAGGAGCGAGTCGCTGCCACCGTTTTTTTGCTGGGCTTTTCTGAATGGAAAACAGGTGAGCTGCCCAGATTGGCCGGCGTGAATAACCCGGACTCTTTGCTAGAGCCGCTTGTTGCCCAACGGCAATTGCTCCGCATCGTCCTGTCAAAAGAACGACAACTGCTAGTTCATCGCGATCGCATTAGCGAGCTCACGGAGTTGATTGCCAGCCAACTAGAACGCCTGCATCGTCAATTCCCTTTGAGAATGGGACACCCTATCGTCGAATTAAGAAATCGGTTTAGTTACCTTCCCACACCCGAGATTTTCAACAACGCGGTCAAAAGCATGAGCGAGTCAGGACGCCTGGTCGTCAGTGGCACAACAGTTTCACTGGAGGGATATGGTCCTAAATTGAGCAAAGGAGAGCGGTTGTTGTTCGAAGATATCATTCGTCGTCTCCAAAAAGGGGGCTTTATTCCAGAAACGCCCAAGCAGATCACAGAATCGACCAGCAAAAACCGCGACTCGATTCCACAGCTGATCAAATTAGGAGTTGAGGGGCAACAACTCGTTCAAATCACCGAAGACTGGGTCGTACACATCGACGCGTGGTATTCCGCCCTGGAGCAACTACACCACGCGTTTCTCGAAAAACCCGAACTGACAGTGAGCGAGATCAAAGACGTCTTTGGCTTCACAAGAAAACACGCGGTTCCATTTTGCGAATATCTGGATCGCCACCGAATTACTCTCCGCCGCGGCGATGTTCGCGTTTGGGTCAACGCCCCCACCGATACACCTACCGTGGATTCAATCCCCTAGGTTCGGATGACCTCAAGTACAGAATTGAATGGGATCAACGCCCCCCTATAAAATCGGTTAGTCCATACAAGGCTCCGGCAACACACGCCGTCATGCAACAGGCCAGCATCCCTCCCAGCATGGCGCGGAGGCCAAGTTGGGCGAGATCTGATTTTCGCTCAGGGGCCAGTCCGCCGATGCCACCGAGTTGAATCCCGATCGCTCCAAAGTTTGAAAATCCGCACAGAGCGTATGTTAAAATTAAAATGGTGCGATCGCTCAATTGCCGATGACTTGCCGGATCGAAATCGGCCGCCTTCATTTGTTCAATAATTTGCCCCATGTCGCTATAGGCTAAAAACTCATTGACAACCATCTTGGTTCCCAGCAGGTTGCCGGCTGTCAAACAATCTCGAGTTTCAATGCCCATAATCCATGCTAAGGGATAAAAGAGCATCCCAAACAAATTGCCCAAGGTCCAGTTTAAATCAAGTTGCTGGTCAGGCCCACGCAGGCAATTCACAATCCATTGCACAACTTCACCCATCCAGCCGAGAATCGTATCTGTCATGGCGATGAGGGCAATAAAAGCAATCAGCATCGCTACGATGTTGATCGCCAGTTTTATGCCATCGCCTGCCCCGTTGGCTGCCGCTTCAATCACGTTCACGGCATTTTTTTCGGGTGCTTCGATACGGTCGAGCATCGCTTCGGGCGGAGTGGTTTCTGGTTGTAGGATTTTAGCAATGACAATCGCCGCGGGTGCTGAAATGATCGAGGCGACAACCAAATGCCCCGCGCTCACTCCAAAACTCACAAAGATGGCCATCAGGCCTCCGGTTATAGTTGCAAAACCACCGACCATCAAAGCATTCAATTCGCTGCGAGTCATCTTGGCAACATAGGGACGTATCACCAGCGGCGCCTCGGTGTGCCCCACAAAAACATTGGCAGCAGCCGCCAAACTTTCGGGGCCGGTGGTGCCCAGCGTGCGTTGCATGACCCAGGCCATCGCTGAAACGATTCGATGCATGATGCCCAAGTGATACAAGACCGACATCAACGCCGAAAAAAAGATCACCGTTGGCATCACACCAAATGTAAATGTTCTCAATAACAGAAGGGGATTCGATCCAAATTCTTTCGCTTCGTCACTATTTTCATAAGCGGCAAAGACAAACTTGCCCCCCTCGTCCGCCCACTGTTTAATGTACGAAAAAAAACTATCCATCGACCAAAACAAAAGCCCATTGGGGAAGCGGCCGTTAAAATCCCAGTTTTGCGATTGAAATAGAATAGCCCCTAACAGGATCTGCAACAAAACGCCCTTGACGACCAATGACCAATTCACCCGCGATCGATGCGAACTCATCAACCACGCTAATCCCAACATGCAGACCAGTCCTACAAGGCTCATGAGGTTCAACCAAGACGCCTGACGAGCCTCCGCTGCACGGGCCACAAGTAAAAAAAAAGGCTCCATCTCTGCTGCTCCGATAGGGTCCGCAAACATCGTTTACATCGAAAAAATCACTCACCCAGTCCGTCGAGGTTGTTTCGCTCTTTATTCTTGTTCTCCATCGTTTGTTGATATTCCTCCAATGGCTGAATTTGAGGAATTCCATACGCATCCGACTTCAATGGTGGTAAATCATACGTCCGCGATTCT
>JBGSIY010000878.1:0-4449 GCA_041742275.1 Pirellulaceae bacterium
TCGATCTCAAGTTCGCGGCCCTTGCGAAACTGGGAGACTTGGCGTTCACTCAACAAGATCTGTGCATTTTCCGCACCGCGTTGCCAAACCACAGTGGCCCGCAACCCTTCACTTGGTTCAGCTCGATCTGTGGGAATGGAACTCAGGTAATAGACCGCGAGCCTTCCTCCATCCAACAGTTCCGACTTCTTGTAGGCATCCGCCAAATTGCTAAAACGCAGTTGAAAGTTATGGTCGAGTCCACTGGGCAGCAGATTCCTCAGCCCATCTAAGACGTTGAAAGATTGGGGCGTTGCATTTAGATTCAGCAACTCTGCGCTGCGGATAAATCCATACCGTTCGCTCAGAGCCCATTGATAGCGAAACGTGACTCCCCAACTCAAATTGGTTTCTTCAAAACACAAACGGCTGCCAAATCGATTTTTGTAGAGTGTCCGGTTAATTTCGAAGAAAGATGCCGAGTCGCTGAAGGGCTCCCAGTTCCATTTGGCTCCGTCCATTTCGCGTTGAATGATCGTAACGGGCCCCGTCGCTCGGGACATATCGAGTAATTTGTCCGAAGAGTAATAGGGAAACAACGCACGATTCGCAAATTTTCTTCCGCAAGTCAGAGCACCATTACTGGCGATAAACATCCAATGATCATCGGCACTGATCAATGACATGAAAAAGGGAGCCATTTGATCGACGTTGGCAATCCGATAAAACGTCTCACCATGGAGTTGTTGGTAGCCACCACTAGCCGCAGCAAGGGTCACACTGTCATCAACAAGCGGCATGGCTGGAATCGACGCCGGCAACGGAGGGTCAGGATTAAAGGCTTTCATTGGGCATCGACTCCGTTTTCCAAGCTACCTTTTCGCTCACCTAACTCCTTCTCGATCAAGACCATCATTGACTGGTCGATTCCATAGAAACAAAGAGATACGGCAGCGGCCACTAAGAGCCCGGCCGGTAACAAACTCATCATCAGTTTCAAACCGTTCAATGTTAACAACGTCTGGGACACCTCGACCCCGGCCTGTGGCGGTTGGTAGCCAATCCAATCCAAAATCCAGCCCGTCAGGGCGGCCCCTAAAGCAACTCCCATTTTTTGTGAAAAGGTGGCAGCGGAAAAAACAAGCCCGGTAGCCCGTCTGCGGTTTTTCCATTCCGAATAATCAGCCACATCGGCATACATGGCCCATAACAGAACCGGGCTCGGTCCGCTGATAAATGCACCAACAACATACAGGACATACATTAAAGCAATTTGCTCGGGACCGATAATAAAGAAGAGCCCCGTGAAAACGGCTGTTCCTATGTTCATATAAATCATGAGCCTTTTCTTGCCGAAATAAGCCGTGAGTTGTTTTGTTAGTAACATCCCGGCAATGGCGGCCACACTTCCGGCAACAAAAAAAGAAGGGACATGCACATCGTTGCCCACGAAGTACTTAAAGTAGTACAAGGTAGCGCCACCCCTGACAAATGCGGCCATCAATTGAAACAAACCAAAACAGAAAAGGACCATCCACGGACGATTTCCCAACAAATCGTTGATATCCAGTTCCAAAGTCGAATGTCCGATTTCTGCCTCGGCAGCAACGCGGTTGAATCTCGCTAAAATGAAAGACAGTATTGATAGGATCAAATAAATGGGAACTAACCACGTCAAAACAGACGCATTCATACCAGTAGACAGAGCAATGAGAATAGCAAGTCCGACCAAAATCAATTGATGCATCTTGATGTTGGTGGCCAAGAAACGCAAATCATTCCGCAGCGTCGACTCCTGGGCCAATTCCGGAACCACACGCTCCCGGGTTGTCGCAAATGTAATCACGAACAAGACGACTGCTAAAGAAGCGAAGCAGACCATGGTCCAAAAAAAACCGCCCGCTTCATTGACCACTGCGGATTTGCTCACGCCATCTACCACAATCGTTTCGACACCGCCGCCAAACCAAGCGACCATTTTCAGTGTGAAATACTGAACGATTATCCCACCGATAAACGCAGCCACAAAGCGATATGTGGAAACGCTCGTTCGCTCCAACGAGTCCGCCGAAATGACTCCCATTAACGAACCATATGGAATATTGATCGCCGTATAGGCCATCATCACAAGCGTGTAAGTCACATAGGCGTAAACAAGCTTGCCACTATCACTCAAGTCGGGAACATAAAATGTAAAAATTCCTGTGACGGCAAAAGGAATACACATCCAGATCAAATACGGTCTAAATCGCCCCCAGGCCGTTTGCGTCCGATCGGCCATATAGCCAATCAATGGGTCATTTACTGCGTCCCAAATCTTGGTGACCAATAACATCGTCCCCGCCGCTTTCGATGAAATCCCAAACACATCGGTGTAGAAATACATCAAGAAGTATTCGAAAAACTTCCAGTACAAATTGGAAGCCGTATCGCCCAAACCATAACCAACTTTCTCGACAATGGGGAGCTTCTGCCCCAGGCGGGAACCGTCAGCAGCGGAGATCGAGGGCGGTGGTGATGACGGCGGCATGTTAAGTCGATTTCAATAGAAAATTGCTTGGGCCTTGCACCGCAAGGCCGCAGCCTTGAGATCTGCCAGGGAATCTAGAATAAAGCCTGACCGTGGGAGGTTTTCAAAAACACATACGTGAGGAATTGGGTTATTTTCCAGAACCGGCTGGCAGCGATCCCGATGAATTGCCCTCGTCCAATGCTTCACCCGCCATGAGTTTGGCAATCTCGCCCTCGCTACTAATTTCTCTGATGGCCATCGAAGCAAAGCCGACTTGACGCACTCCGTCCACTCCGGATTTTTCTAAGACAAGTGCCTGATTCGAGATCCTCGCCCCACCGACGACGCCATAGCGAATTTCAAAGGGTTGTGAATCCCGCTCACTGACAAATAGCGAATCAATAGCGTTGACATCGACACCAATATTCTTGAGCGTTTCTGGGTCTGCACTGAGAATAAAGGTCTTAAAATCCTGTTCGCTTTTTGGCCCCTGCCCCGCTTTAAACAACTGATGACGGGTATACAGATTAGTCAACCGTTGAATGTTGGTTTTATTGGCATCTTGAACCTGAGCTGCTGGCGATCGCGATCCACTACAACCGGCCAGCATCAAGCTAACGCAGATTCCACAACCGATAATAAGTACCCCGCCCAGTCTCATGGTGTGACTCTCCTGGAAACGAAAAGAAGGAAACTCTGCTCCCGTGAACAGAGCTCCCGAAAACAAACAACTGAATAAGATTACAACGCGGACATATCGACAATGGTGCCGTCATTGCGGCGGCCCAAAGCATTTAGAATTGGTAAATCGGCACCCCGATTCATGGTTCGCGTTGACCCGTCTCCAAATACGGCAGTGAATATCGCCGGATGAGCCGAACCGAAGCCAAACTCTTGGGTCTGCACAGCGTTCACGTACATCCAACCGGGACGGACTTCCGTATCACCCAACACAGGAACTTCAGGCCGACCGTCCCCCGTACCGCCTGAAATGGAATTGGTAGGACCAAACATTCTCATAGTCGGCCAATCCGCACCCGAGTACTGCCCCCACGCTTCCCAATAAGGCCAACCGTCGGCGGTTGATAATGTATAGTTCCTGGCATGGGCTGCTTTTTCAGCATACATAATTGTGTTGGAGACGCCATCAGTCGCCGATTGAAATCCAATGCGGGCGAACTTCACTGTCGAAGGTCCCGTCACGTTGTGATGATAGCCCTTACCAATCAATCCCGTCCAAACTAACGATTGCTCATTGGCATCTGGATTAACCCAATGCTCCCAACGATAACCCCAGCCCGTTTCGTTCCAACTCCCCATGACTCCGGCGTAGTCGCTGAGAGCCAGTGTAAACGTTCCCATATTCACCGATCGTTCGCCGCGAGACGGACAATTGAACATGGACACATTCTGCTGGATCAATGGAGCGGGACCTCCCAGGTAACCAAATTGTTTACGGGCATCGTAGAGGTTGTTTTGTTCCATGTAAGGGAGAATTTGATACATCCAGCCAAGATTTTCCAAACCGAAACGAGGTCCCATTTCTTCGCTCGTATCCCAAAACGCATTGGCTTGACCGCCGGCAGTGGGAAAGTTACCCAGCGACGATTCGTAGTTCATTGAGGCCAAGCCCAATTGCCGCAGGTTGTTTAGACACGAAGTACGCCTGGCCGCCTCGCGGACCTGTTGTACGGCCGGGAGTAAAAGACCGACTAAAATACCGATGATGGCAATCACCACCAAAAGCTCGATCAGCGTGAACGCTTGACGTCGCCGAGACGAAAACTGAATCATGACTACATCCTTTTTTCACCGTGAATGAAATGAGACCGGTTTCAAATACCACCCCATTATTTAGCGTTTAAAGCGGCATGTCAAGCCTTTAGCAAGATTTTATGAAACCGCTTTCAGGCGTTGGGAAAAAACCGCGTTTTGCGTTAAAATCGCGTTGTGATGGT
>JBGSIY010000879.1:0-6124 GCA_041742275.1 Pirellulaceae bacterium
GCCGGAGGAAGTACCACTATCGATGAGGCAATATCGACTGCACTGGGGATGGTGCAAAACGGGGACACGCCCAGTTACATCGTTTTTTTGACCGACGGCGTTCCGACTGCCGGTGAAACGAATGAGTTGAAAATCGCCAAAAACGCCAAAACAAACAATAAGTTTGGCGCGCGGTTGATCAGCTTTGGAGTAGGATTCGATGTTAACAGCCGTCTGCTGGATCGCCTGACTCGCGAGAACCAAGGTCAAACGGAATACGTCCGCCCTGACGAAAATATTGAAACCGCGGTGGCAAAACTATATCAAAAAATATCCGCTCCCGTCCTGACGAAATTACAAATGGCGTTCCAGTTTGAAACGGCGACAGCGGCCGATGGCGAGACGACCAATCGCGTCTATCCCGCCGGTGTGACGGATTTGTTTGCCGGATCGCAACTTGTGATCATTGGCCGATATTCCAAATCAGGATCTGCAAAACTAAAATTATCAGGTTCGGTGGGAGAGCGAGAAGAATCGTTTGATTTTGAATTTGATTTTGCTCAAAAAGGAAGCGGAAAAGACTATTCTTTTGTCCGTCAACTTTGGGCAAATCGCCGGATCGGCGAGATTATTGATTTGATTGACTTGAATGGTGAAAATCGCGAGTTGATCGATGAACTCATCGCGCTCTCCACACGCCATGGAATCATCACCCCCTATACTTCCTATCTAGCTGATGAGACACAAATGCGTAATCAGTTGTCGGATACTAAAGGAAATCGGAAGCTAGTGACTTACGATTTGGCTAATCTGGGAATTTCCGAAGGCGATGCGGGATTCGCACAGCGTGCGGTCAAGCAAAATTTTAAAACATCTGACAATCTTGCGCAAGCTGAGTCCAATCGACTTCCCGCAGCGTATGGCGGGAGTGGTCCCGCCGGTGGGGGACGCGGGATTAATCCCAACGATCCGGGCCCAAGGGTGGGCTCAGCAGGATTGGAAGCGAACAATCGTTCCCAACAAACAGGGATGCAAAAGATTGGCAACGTTACGATCTACCGACGGGGAAATCTGTTGGTGGCTGACAACGCAGTCGATGTCGATGTTGAAAAGGATAAAAATATTGTGAAAGTCCAAAGATTCAGCGACGACTATTTTAAGTTGATTGCCGAAAACAATACGGATGAAAATCAAATATTTTCGCAACAAGCCGACGAAGAATTGTTAATCGTCCTGCGAGGAAAAACGTACTTAATCCAATAGCCGTAAGCCATCGCAAGTTCCCTCGCCAGCGGTGGGGCTTTTATTTGTTAAAAATTCAAATGCTCGAATAAAGTTTTGGACTTTGTTCGAGCTTTTTTAATGGCTTAAGAACAGATCAATTCCAGCGATATTCACCGCATAAAAGATGCGCCATGGTCATCCAGGGCGTAAGAGGTTGCATTTATTGCCAGGTCCCATTGGCTATTTATAAGGCACAATTGTTTTTTTTTAACGGCAAGGGCCGTACACCGTTCTTTAGGGGAATCGCCCCTGATTGCAATTGGTGCCGAGACACGTCATATTTTTTTTAAAGTGAGGACTGGGAATTTGCGTGTCCATAAACGGGAGTTGAAAAAATGAGACAAGTCGTAAAGCCGCGGATGATGCGGTTGGCCAATTGTAACAATTCAAAGGCAAGAGTTGGCACTATCGCCATTGTGCTGTGGGCCACGTTGATGTTCATCACGAGTCCCAGTGTCTACGGACAAGAAGGTCGTCGCGGAGCTCGGCGAGGCGGCGGTGAAGCGGAAGCGGTGGTAAACCGCCCTCCGGTTGTACCCGCGACAGTGGATGAATTGAGAGAGGCGTGTGGGTTACCCGAGGAGCAATTTCTTTCTCTGTTGAAAGTGATCGAAGAAGGGCAACAAAGAAACCAAGTCATGAAACACTTGACTTATCTGTGCGAAGAAATTGGGCCTCGCCTGACGGCTTCATCTCGACTGGAACAAGCCAACATGTGGGTGGCTGATCAATTTCGGGAGTTCGGATTGGTTAATGTTCAGCAATTTGAATGGGGTACGTTTCCTGTGCGGTTTGACCGTGGGCGTTGCACGGGAAAGATGGTCGAACCTGTCGAGCGAGAACTAGAATTTACAGCCAAAGCTTGGTCGGCCGGCACCGATGGTCCCGTTCGCGGCCCCGTCCTATTACAACCGAAAACGATTGAAGAACTGGAGGCCATGGCGGATCAACTAGCCGGCGCCTGGATTTTGCGGTCGGCTGTCGGCGAGGAAAGCCCGCTTATTCCCCGACTATTTGCCTCCGGGATTGCCGGATTGCTCGTTCCATCAGGGGATGAACTAGTGCGAACGGGCGGCATCAGCGGCGTTCGTCAGTTAGAAATTGATAAGTTGTCACCCGACGTTACGATTACAATTCGTCGATCTGATTATGATGCGTTGAACAGTCGCATTGCCGACGGGCAACAGCCTATCGTGGAATTCGATTTGAAACACATTTTCACTGCAGGTCCCGTCCCATGCTATAACACCATCGGTGAGATTCCCGGAACGGAATTTCCAGATGAGATTGTGATCATTTCCGGGCATTTAGATAGTTGGGATGGGCCGGGCTCGCAAGGTACGGTGGATAATGGAACGGGCGCCAGCGTGACCATTGAAGCGGCAAGAATTTTAATGGCCTCCGGGATTAAACCGCGACGCACAATCCGCTTTATCTTGTGGACCGGGGAAGAACTGGGTTTGTTGGGCTCACGGGAGTACGTCAGTCGACTGAGCGAAGAAGAGCGTTCCAAAATTTCAGCGGTGTTTGTGGATGACAGTGGTACCAATCGAGAGGCGTCGATCACTTGCACACCCGCGATGGTGCCGATGTTGGAAAAGGCGGTTGCCGCGATGAATTATTCGTTTTCTGACGTACCGATTAAACTGAATGTTCGTCGGGAACTGCCTCGTCGTGGCGGAGCCAGTGACCACGCCCCGTTTATCGCCGCAGGTATCCCTGGATTTTTCTGGGGGAAGTCGGGGCGAGCCAACTATCGTTACGCGTGGCACACTCAAAACGATAAACTGGATCAAGCGATTCCAGAATATTTGATTGTAAACTCGACTGTTTCCGCGATTGTCGCTTATTCACTTGCGAATGCGGACACGTTACTTCCCCGCGATGTGGCTGCCGCAGAAACGACCGAAACCGATTCCCAACCGGCGGAAAGCGCCGGTAAAACCGAAGGTTCGGGTGGGGGAAATTAATGACGGACCCGCTGGTAAGAAGGCGACGGTTGAATTTAACTGTTGTAGCTCGAGCTGCCTTTTTGAAGAATAATCGTCGGCTTTAAAACACAATCGGTTAGGCTGGTTGCTCAGTGTCCCGCCCGCCTGGTTCTGAGGGCAAGGCACGGCGGGTGGGGATCCGGTCATTGAAAAGTGGACAAAAAAAGCCGTTGCAAACGATTTGCAACGGCTTTTCATTTTTCGAGAGAACTATTCCACTGTGACGCTTTTGGCCAGATTCCGAGGTTTATCCACGTCGCATCCCCGCAGAACGGCAATGTGATAGGCGAGTAATTGAAGAGGGATGATGGAAATGATGGGTTGCAAAAACTCTTCGATTCGTGGAATGAAGATCACATCGTCGGCAACCTTTTCAATCCGTTGATCCCCTTCGGCCGCAATGGCAATCACAGGTCCACCACGAGCCTTGATTTCCTCCAGGTTCGACATTACTTTGTCGTAAATGAAACCCTTGGGCATCACAAACACGCTGGGCGTATTTCGGTCAACCAATGCGATGGGGCCGTGTTTCATTTCTGCTGCCGGATAGCCTTCGGCATGCAAGTAGCTGATCTCTTTCAATTTGAGGGCCCCCTCCAACGCGGTCGGGAAATTAAAATGACGCCCCAGATAAAGGAAGTTTTGGCAATCTTTGTATTTGTGGGCGATGGCGGCGACGGAATCGTTGGTCTTCAACGCCCGTTCGACGACGTCGGGGACCGAACGAATCTGTTCGATCATTTGCCGGCCTTCGATATAGCTCAAATGGCGGAGACGGCCGAAATGTAATGCCAACATGGCCAGCGCGAGACATTGAGAAGTATATGCTTTTGTCGATGCCACGCCGATTTCAGGACCGGCGTGCAAATAAATCCCCCCCTCGGCCTCTTGGGCAATCGAACTGCCAACCACATTACAAATAGCCAGGGTCCGATGTCCCTTTCGTTTCATTTCCCTGAGTGCCGCCAAGGTATCGGCTGTCTCGCCACTTTGAGTTATGGCAAAAACGAGTGTATTTTCGTCCATCGGCGGATTGCGATAACGCAACTCGCTGGCGTATTCGACCTCTACAGGGATTTGCGCAATTTCTTCGAGCAGATACTCACCCACCAAAGCCGAATGCCAACTCGTACCACAGGCAGTCAAGACAATCCGATCGACTCGACGCAATTGATGGGGCGTTAGTCCCAATCCACCTAGGACGGATGTAGCGTCATCTTCGCTCAGGCGACCACGCAGAGTGTTCCTGAGTGATTCGGGTTGTTCGAAAATTTCTTTCAGCATGTAGTGATCAAAACCGTTGAGGTCGACACTACTGCTTTCCATTTGCAGTTCGTGGATATCGTGCTCGACCACCCCCGAGTCCCGATGCGAAACCTCCAAAGAATTCGATGTGATCACGGCAACCTGATGGTCCGCCAAGTAAACGATGCGATCGGTATAGCCGACGAGGGGCGATGCGTCGCTGGCTACAAAATGTTCCCCATCACCGACTCCCACCACGAGTGGGCTACCCAACCTGGCGGCGTAAATGGTTTCCGGCCAATCGCGAAAGAGGACCACCAATCCATAGGTGCCGCGTAATTTTTTGACGGCATCTTTGATGGCATCCACGCCTACTTGAGGGTCATCACGGTCCTCTTCATTCAGCCTTTCTCGGCGTATCCGTAGACGCTCTGCAATCAGGTTGGCGACGACTTCGGTATCTGTTTCAGAAGAAAAAGTATAGCCGGCCTTGAGCAACCCCGTTTTAAGCTCGTCGTAATTTTCGATCACACCGTTATGAGCCAACGTCAGAATTCCGTCGCCACCCAAATGCGGATGAGCGTTTGCTACGGTCGCTGCACCATGGGTCGCCCAGCGCGTATGACCAATTCCAATTCCGGAACTGGATGGATGTTTGCCAATAATTTCGGCTAAAGACTTGATTCGCCCGATCGACCTATGAATTTCGAAATCGCAATCCGAACTGACCGTTGCGATTCCAGCGCTGTCATAACCACGATACTCCAGACGCTGGAGACCCTCGATTAAAAAATCCTGAGCGACACGCGAACCGACATAGCCAACAATTCCACACATAATCAACGACTCCAAAACAGTTGCGGCAATATGGGGTGGTTTTCCTGTGGGGAAAGAAACAACCCGCTGCAAAATCCGCGAATAAGGTGAGTATTCAATTTGAAAGTTTAGGTCAAAGTCCCAGCTTTGGGAGAGTTTGCCTTACGGTATACCAATTTTAACCTAATCAGTTCGCGAAATCAGGGGTTTGTACTAAAATCCACCGACTGACTGCGAATTCTACTTTTTAGCACTTTGTTCTGGTGTGGCTTCTGGAATTTTTGGCCTTTCCCCAAAAAAAAGTCATATGAACACTCGATTGATTACCACTACCAATCGGTTATCTTGGTGGTATCAATTATGACGCTCAGACGCATCGAATGCCTTGGATTCCAGGAAATCGACGGAAAAACACTATGCCACGTTTCGAACCCCCCCGACTCAAACTATTGCCCAAACTTAACAATAAAGAAGTTATTTTGGTTGCCAGCGGCGACCTGCGACTATCGGCCAATCAAGTCTGTTGGCCGGCTCAGGAGCAAATGGAAAACGAATTGACCGAGGCCTTCCAAGGCTTGGGATATAAAGTCAAACGAGCTCATGCCTTTGACAAGAAAAAAAAGCATGGTTTTATTGACTCTCAGTATTTTGGTATGTCGGTTTTTTCCGGAATTCATCCCGAGGCCAAAATCGTGGTGGCGGAAGCCGTTTGGCAATATTCTCACCATGTGTTGCATGGTTTGATTGGACACAAGGGCCCGATTTTGACAGTGGCCAATTGGTCAGGGCAATGGCCCGGTTTGGTTGGG